>DATHYR010000162.1:0-2010 GCA_035458985.1 Pseudomonadales bacterium | reverse complement strand
GTCGCCGACCTCATTCTGATCGATCCAAAAAAACTTGCCGCCTATGATGGCGAACGCAGTGCACAGCGTATTCACCGCGAGGCCTTCGGGCATGAACAATTGGTTAATCGCAGTGACGGCGTTGTTGACCTTGTGATGATTGGCGGCAAAATCGCTTGGCAGCATGACATGCCCACCCCCCAGCTGGGTAAAGAACCCATGGGCCGACTTCTTACACGGGTGGCAATGTAATAAATCCCTTGTCATTAGCTCATACGGACGAAGCCGACCGACAGTGCTTGCGCTGAAATGAAGTCTTTACTCAGGCAGGCACTCCATGACTGACAATTACCGTTTTGACAATCGCGCCAGCGAACAAGAGATTACCGCCCACCGTGCCATCGTCGATCATTTGAGGGCACTTAATCGCCTGGCCATTACATTGCATGGCGAGCATTCAGAACTGCAGCAACTAGCCGAACAAACCGCGCAACTCGTGGCTGATTACACCCAACACGATAAGCATCGGTTGCGGGAATACTTCGCACCGCTGACGCAACTAGCCAGACGCGAAGGTCTCCAACCCTATGCGCCATTTGGTGGCAGCCACAACCCGATTACCCCCATGCTGCACTACCACGTTGAGGGTGATACAGTCATCGCCGAAGGCACATTTGACTTGACCCATGAAGGTCCCATTGGTTGCCTGCATGGCGGCATGATCGCGGGTATCTACGACTGTGTGCTCGCTGCTGCTATGGTGCTCAATCAATGTGGTGGCCCTACCGCCCAACTCAACATTCGCTATATCTCGCCAACACCTTTACACCAGCCTTTACGGTTTTCATCTCGCGTTGCCCGGATTGACGGAAAAAAGGTCTTTATTGAGGGTGCCTGTCACCACGGCGAGACACTGCTCTCCACCGCCGAGGCCATTTTTATTAACAATCATAAGAAAGCTGAGACAACATCATGATAAAAAAACTTTTTCTCACCGTGAGTTTTGTGGCTATAGCCATCATCGGCGGTGGCATCTATTACATCCAAACCGAGTATGCCGGCGTCGGCTTACCGTGGATTAACAGCGTCAAACTGCCCCCATTACCGACCCTGCCTGAACCCAAGACACGCCTGAGTGAAGACGATCAAGGCGTGCTGTATTTTGCGTCTAAAAGCCCCTACTCGTTGCAGAACGCCTTATTTCACATCGATGAGGCGATAGATACGACTGGCATGGGCACCCTATATTTACCGCCAAATGCCAGCGCTGACAATCCCGTGCCGGCCATGATCATTTTGCATGGCAGCGGCGGCCTGCGTGACGACAGAGAATTTAAATACGCTCAATGGTTTGCCAGTGAAGGGATTGCCGCCTTTGTGCTGGACTATTACAGTGTGCGAGGCGTTACGCCCGATACGAAGTACATGTATAAAACCTTGTCGGCTTCCGACATCGATATTGTCACTGATGCCTTTTCAGCCCTCAAACGCTTGGCAGACCATCCAGCCATCGATGCACAGCGCATCGGTGTCACGGGGTATTCTTATGGTGGCATGGCGACACGCTATACCCTCGACCCTCGTCTGCAGCAGGCACTGGCACCCAATTATCCACCCTTCGCGCTACACATCAGTGTTTACGGCCCCTGCTTTCAAACGACGGGTAGCGAGGTTACTACGGGAGCACCGTACATGGCGATCTATGGTGATCAGGATAACAGCGTTGAACCGGCGTTTTGCGAACAATTACATCAGCGCCTCACGGCGGGCGGCAGCACCGTCAGTGACGTGCTGATACCCGGTGCAGGTCATGCTTGGGAAAACGAGATGCCGCGCAAAGAATACGATTTCCCTTACGTGCGTGGCTGTGAGTTTTCCTACACCGCCGAGGGAATTCCCACCATCAACGGGGAGGTTATTCCCCACCCCGGGCCAAGCGCGAGTCGCGACGAACTGGCGTTTAGCCGTGTCAGCGTTCACTTGCAAGCCCCTCAGTGCCTGGGCAATGGCTATATCATTGGCCGTGACGAG
>DATHYR010000161.1:0-1318 GCA_035458985.1 Pseudomonadales bacterium | reverse complement strand
CTTGGCGTCGCTATAGGCGTTGCGAGGGTATTAACGACATACACGCGTAAATACACGCTAAGAACGCCACAGTTGTCCATATTAGATCCTAATAAGGGTATTACCAATTTTCATTCGTAGATATACTCTAAGACCCTTGTTTTGAAGCATAAATCAGCCGCTTTTGTATGTTGCAATAAGGAGTTTGGCCTTATTCATAAAACAGAGCCTTTATCTGGCGATAAATATTCAGCGAAAGTCATAGGGTAGCAGGACACACAATCGTGGTAGCTAAGCCCACTGATTAATGAGCTGTAAAGTACGTAAAGAGGGGCGACCTCGACGTTTGGGTAGAGACCAACGAGAAGGTGGCACCTTGAAATTGAATAATTCGTCAATCGTCCACAGATGGTCAGTCAAGCCAGCGGCAATGGCTGGGGTGCGGTGTAACCACCGTTGTGAACGAGGGGATAACAGGAAAGCAACCCGTAAACTTTTATGGTAAGTGCAGAAGTTGTACAGACAACCAACGACATACATGCCAGCCAGCAAGGTCTCGGGCTGACGAGCCAAGGTCCGGGTGCGACGGGCCAAAACGTTGAGCCGTTGCCGGAAAGTAGCATTGAGCCGTTCAATGAAAGCAGTATTGATACCGCCGTGGCCTTGCGAGACTTGGATCAATTGTTCAATTTGGTTGACACAGCCTTGCACAATCCGGCGGGTGATCTCGAATTTGCCTGGGCTACCACTTTTGACCACTTGCACGATAGCCAGTTCGGACCAAGCTCGCCACTTACAGCGCCCCAATTGACCATGACGCGGCATTTTGGAGCGAAAGGCCCGCTGAAAGGCTTTGACATAGCTGGGCAAGCCATCCACGGCGACCAGCAGCGGCCGACACAGGGCCACCGCCCGCACCTTATTAGCCAACGACTGGATCAGAGCCTTATCGCGCCGAGGACTAATCACCCCACCCAACCACAGTCGGCTCGGCACCATCATGGCCATCGCCATCCAGATGACCCCACCTTGTATTTTCACTTTGATTTCATCGGCTTGGACCTGCTGCAAATCAAGTTGACTGTTTTGCACCATATGCTCATGCACCTGTTGACAATGGCCACCCGCTCGTTTCCACCATTTCTTGACCGTTCGTTTATCAAAGCCAAAGGCCGCCACAATGGCTTGGACCGGACAACCGTAGGCCAACAAGGTGATGACCAGCATCACTCGCACCGGATCTGTTTTCAACCGGTAGAAAATCGTCCCTTTCTTGATGCTGAAGGTCGTTTCACATACGTTACAATAACACCGTTGCTCGACTTGACTATGTTCACTG
>DATHYR010000160.1:0-2178 GCA_035458985.1 Pseudomonadales bacterium | reverse complement strand
GCCAAGGCTTTGGGTTGTCAGGTTGGCGATGTTGTGCGCCTTAGCATTGAGGCGCTCGGCTGGTCGAACAAGCCATTCCGCGTGGTCAGCCAAGAGATTCGGTTTGACGGACAAGTGCCAATGGCATTGGTTGAAGAGAACGCCGCCATCTATGCGTGGGATAATGATGATCGCGCCCCTGTTACGCCAACTGCGCCGACGGTCTATAACCCGCTTAACAGTCCATTTATCCTTGGGATTGATGTTGCTGGGACAACGGCGGAGTGGTCAGCGGTCATAGATGACAATGGTGATAAGCCAGAGGACAATGCCGACGTTACAGCTAATGCCGTGCCATCACTTGACCAGATAGCCCCCATTGCCTTTGCGGCTGACTATCTTGGTGTTCTCGCGGGAGGTCAGTTGCCTAAGAATATTGCAGTTATTCGCCGTCGTGGTGGCATTGATGTATCGTCTACTACCACATGGTCAATTGTATCTCAGGTGGGCATCACTGGGACTGTGACCATTTCTGCCAGTGGTGTTGTAACTATACCAACTGGTGCGACTATCGGAACGTCCTCAACCATTGAGGTTCGTTCGGTGCGTGATGGCACGACCCTTGACGCTCGGATTGGTGTTACTCGCAATGATGCAGCGCCTCCAAGCACTGGTTCGAGCGGCGGCACAACTGTTACCGACTCCACCTTTAGTTCGGTGTCAGGGACAAGTTTTGTAGCGATCTCTGATTTGATGACGGTAAAAACTGGTTCGTCCGGTCAGATACAATTTGCTGGAGCGTTGACAACGACTGTTGAGGCGGCTCCGTCAGTAGGTACTTTCCCTGTCGAAATGAAGTGGCAATACCGCACGGTAGGTGGAACATTTGCAGATGTTGCTACAGCGGTCCCTTCTACTATAGATGCCACTGCTATTTTTGACGGATTTTATTACTCTGAAGATGGCTTCGTTGACTGCTCTCCATTGAAAACAGGGCTTTCCGCAACGACCGATTACGAAGTACAACTATTCGCACGGCGCACAGCGTCACCGCCGATAAAAGACGTTTTCTTTCTAGGAACAGCGTCAGCAGTTGGCAGTTAACTGATAAAGTGATAAGGAGAATTTATGGCTTATATCTATGACCTGACCGACACTTGGAACGCTGGGGCCACAACCTTCAACGGCATCAAGATGAACGTGACTGACACAGCATCGTCGGCTAGTTCTAAGCTAGTCACGTTACAGGTCAGCGGCACTGAACATTTCAGTGTGACCAAGGGCGGCGTTGGGTATCTTAGCAATGGCTTGCGGGTGCGTACAACAACTGACTTCGGAACACTAAGTGTCTACGGTACTAGCGGATTTAACGCTGATGGTAACGCTAGCATAGCTGGTTCTGGTTCGCATAAGTTTCGTGGCAGTGCTGGGGCCACAACGATTACGACCTATGATTATTTGAATTACACTGCGATACAGTTTATCCGTGACAACGGAAACCCGACAAACACAGTCGGAAGCATTACCTGCACTGATACAGCAACATCATATAACACCTCATCTGACCGCCGACTGAAGAAGGACATTGTTCCGGCTTCTGATTCCGGTTCAGTTATTGACAGAATCGAAGTTGTCTCGCACGGCTGGCTGTCGAATGAAAACATTGTTCCTTTCGGTGTGATCGCCCAAGACTTGAATGAGGTCGCACCGCAAGCTGTTTATGTTGGCGATGATGGCGAAGAAATTGAACAGGTCTGGAGCGTGGACTATTCTAAACTGGTTCCAATGCTGCTCAAAGAAATCCAATCACTTCGCGCCCGTGTGGCAAATTTGGAACTTTGAACATGAGCGTTCATTCAATACTAAATCACTTGGGGGATAACGTGAAGCATATTGCTGACGGTTTGGCAGTGGCTGCTGCGTTTGGAACTTTGGTGCAGTTTCTGCCACCATTGGCATCCCTTTTGACAATAGTTTGGATGTCACTTAGAATTTACGATTGGTTGGAAGCAAGGTTCTCAGGGGAACGCTTGCCAAGAGATTAGGGTGTTTAATGAATTCGCTAAAAATAGACGAGAACCTGTACCAATATTGTACACCTCGTCAGAGGGAAATCCTTGAAGCCATAAATCGTCTTGGCAGTGCTAGGGCTGCGTCTACTGAACTTGGCATGAACATTGGCGGTGCAAGCGAAACCTA
>DATHYR010000159.1:0-1253 GCA_035458985.1 Pseudomonadales bacterium | reverse complement strand
GTCGAAGCGCTCACTCAGGATCCCTCAAAACGAGAAGTCTTTGAATACGTCGGGCATTTCGCCCTTCATGGCATCGGCTTCATTGGCCGCATACGTATCAGCGTCCCACAGCTCAAAGTAGCTGCCCATACCCAACAAAATCACGGACTTGTTGATGCCAGCGGCCGCTCGCAGCTCGGGCGACACGAGAACTCGGGAGGTGCCGTCCAGCTCCACATCAGACGCGTTACCCAAGAAAATTCGCTTCCACCACTGCGCTTGCATGGGCAGTGCGGCGATGCGTGAGCGAAACACCTCCCACTCAGGACGGGGGAAAACCATCAGGCAACCGTGCGGGTGCTTGGTAATCGTCAAACACCCCTGCGCGCTCGCTTGGAGCACGTCGCGATAACGGGTCGGCATAGACAGCCGCCCTTTCGCGTCGAGGTTGATTGATGAAGCCCCTTGAAACACAGTCAGTTTTCCCTAAAAAACACTTTTCACCACTTAATTGCACTTTTTGACACTTTATCAGGAAATGTGTCGCTTGCAAGCGGATCTGACTATTTTTTCAATGGAATCAATGACTTAGATGGGCTTTTTTGAAATAAGGATAGAGAAAAAATTCAAATTAATGAACAACTTATGAATAGCAGTAAAAGTGACTTATGAGGACTTATTGGGGTGTATTTTTTTATCAAAATAAAAAGGCCGCAGAAGCGGCCTTTTAAATACAAGGGGTTGGCACCCTTAATCGCCGTATAGCTTTTGCTTCAACTCACGGCGCTGCTGCGCTTCCAATGACAGGCTCGCGGTGGGGCGCGCCAAAAGGCGTCCCACGCCAATCGGCTCACCGGTTTCATCACAAAACCCGTACTCACCTGAGTCAATCGCCATGATGGATTGCTGGATTTTCTTTAACAGCTTGCGCTCACGATCGCGCGTGCGCAACTCGAGTGCATGCTCTTCTTCGATGGTGGCGCGATCGGCTGGATCGGGCACCACCACGGTGTCCTCACGCAAATTTTCGGTCGTTTGACCCGCATTGGCGAGCATGTCATTCTTCAGCGCAACCAAACGGGCACGGAAGAAGGCCACTTGCACATCATTCATGTACTCCGAGTCTGGCATCGCCAAGATATCTTCATCGGTGAGGTCTGCAAGTGCTTTGGTTTTCCAATTGTTGGCGCGCTTGGGATCTTTCTTAATAGGCGCGGGAACGGTAACAGTCATGACAGGGGTGTGATCTTGAATAAAGGTGGCTTTTGCAGCGT
>DATHYR010000158.1:0-1820 GCA_035458985.1 Pseudomonadales bacterium | reverse complement strand
AGGCACAACAACGGCGGCTAGTTTAGATTATGCGGCTTCTGTTGACGCGATTGTCGTAGGGTTCACTACGTTAGCATGGCAGCCGTTGCGAATCATTGAAGCGCGGCGTGTTGACCTTTCTAGCGATATTGAAGTGCCGTTGATGATTGTCGGCAAGTTTGATTATGAGCGTATCCCCAACAAAGCGACTGCCTCCATTCCGCTATGGCTTTATGCGCAGACGATGATTGCAGAGACTCAAGTATTTGTATGGCCTCCAACAGCTTATGCTAATTGGGCTATCGGCTATTCATTTGAGCGTCGTTATCAAGATGTTGACAGTGGTATCAATAGCATGGACTTTCCACCAGAGGCTTATGAATCGCTGCGGTATGGACTTGCTGCACGTTTAGGCGATGAGTTTCCGATTGACCCTCAAAGACAGGCTATGCTTGAACAAAAGGCGGCTGGTTACTTTACTGCCATGCGTCAAGCGTCAAGCGGAAATGCGTCAGTCAAGTTTGGAGTGCGCGGCTAATGTTTATTGGTAACAGTGTAAAAGATGATGACTTGGCTTTGACAGCTCAAGAGACTGTTAACTGGTACATTGAGAGCCAACGAGAGGGCGCGCGTAACTCTAAAGCGTTAATCGGGGCGCAAGGTACTAGCGAATGGACAACAGTAGGGACTGGCACTATTCGCGCTATCCTGAACCATAACGAGACGTTTTACGTCGTATCAGGCATTAGCTTATATCGTGTTGCACAAGACAAAACAGTCACGCTATTGGGCACATTTGACGAAAGCAATCAACCTTATATTTCTGCAAACTTAACGCAAATTATTGTTGTCAATGGTGTTAGTGGTTATGTGTGGGATGAAGTAACAGAAATTTTTACAAAGATAAGTGATGGGGATTTTTACCCGTCATCGACTGTTTGCTATCAAGACGGCTATTTAATCTTCGGTCGTGAGGGGACGGGGCAATTCTTCGTTTCCGCAATTGATGATGCGTTAACTTATAACGCTTTAGATTTTGATGAAGCCACTTTACGCGGTGATATTATTCAAGCGGTGGTATCTGATACTCGTAATGTTTGGCTATTTGGCACTCGCACGACTGAACCTTGGACAAATACAGGCCAAACCACAGGGGTACCATTTACCCCACTCAAAGGGGCTGCTTCGCTGCGTGGAACTGCCGCAGGGCGGTCTGTTGTGTCGTCGCAGCTTGGCATCTTCTTCTTAGGTGATGACCATAATGTCTATTGGCTAAACGGCTATACACCTAAGAATATCAGCACTGATGCACAGTCTAAAGAATTGACTGGCTATGCTGATGTGTCGGACGCTTACGGTTTTATGATGAATATAGATGGCCATTGGTTCTATGTGCTGACATTACCAACACAAGGCCGTACTTTTGTTTATGACCCCGATGAGGATGCTTGGCATAACCGTGAAAGCTATCAACTAGGCTATTGGCGTGCGTCATGCTATGAATCAATCTTTGGCATTAACATTGTAGGCGATAGCGAAAGCAACAAACTTGGACAATTAGACCGTCATGTATATCAAGAGTATGGCGGCCATTGGGTGGCTCGTCGTGTAAGCGGTGTATTTGCTGCAAAGAATAAATTAGTTAGTGCTAATCGGTTAGAGTTGACTTTCCCTAGCGGCCAAGTACCACAAGGTATCACACACCAAGCGCGGTTACGGTGGAGTGATAACAAGGGCTTAACGTATGGCAATCCCATGATTAAAGAGATTGGTACGGCAGGTGCAGGTAATCAGCGTTTAGTGTGGTGGTCGATGGGTAGTTTTAGACAACGTACTTATGA
>DATHYR010000157.1:0-1271 GCA_035458985.1 Pseudomonadales bacterium | reverse complement strand
ATCCCGAACATCACGTAGCACTAAAGTTTTGGAATTAATGCAAGAGACATCCATGGCATCGCTGCAATGGCTATCCACGCGGTGAGCAGCGCAGCGAGATAGGGCATACAGGCTTTTGCGATCTTGAGATAGGTGATTCCGGTAACTCCGCTTGCGACATAAAGGTTAAGTCCGAAAGGGGGAGTAATAAACCCAATCGCCCCACCCACAAGAAAAATAACTGAAAAATGCACCGGGTCAACGCCATGAGCAACCGCGATCGGTGCCAGAATTGGCGCGAAAATCACGGTAATTGGAAGGCTTTCAAGAATACACCCCGCTGCCAGAATGATCGCCATACAGATCGCGACCACGACAATAGGCTCATCGCCAAACCATGCAACAAAATTACTGACCGCTTCTCCGGCACCCAGTAAGGCCAGTATCTGTTGCATCACGATCGAAATTGCAATCATGGGGGCGAGCATACCGGTGAGTTGACCGGATCGAAGTAAAATGTCAGGCAATTTACGCCATTTGATCTCACGGGTCATCAGTAAGCCCGCAAGTAGACAAAAAGCAACCGTAATTGCGGCCGCTTCAGTAGGCGAAAACGTCCCGGAGTAAATCCCGAAGACCACAATAAAGATTGCACCAAAACCCATATAGGCTCGCCCGCCCGAACGAAGAATTCGCTGCAACTTCAATGGCGCAACCGTTCCCCAGTTGTGCTTTCGGCACATCCACCAGCACGCAATCTGCATTGCGATCACCATCAGAAACCCAGGTAATATGCCCGCTACAAACAAGTCAGAGATCGACAGGTTCATAATAAAGCCGTACACAATAAAGATAATCGAGGGGGGGATAATGATTCCGACTGTACCCCCTGCTGCCGCTGTGGCGGCAGCAAACGCCTTGTTGTACCCATCTTTAACCAACTCGGGCTGCATCATGCCCCCAATCGTTGCGGTTGTTGCAGAGTTTGAGCCTGAGATTGCAGCAAACATCCCGCAAGATCCCAACGTCGCCAAACCAAGCCCACCACGCATCCAGCTGGTTAGCGCATGGGCAAAATCCGCAAGGCGCTTCGCAATCCCGCCGGCTGCGATCAGGTCACCCGTGAGGATGAAAAGCGGTAGGGACAGAAGGCCGAAAAAATTCAAACCCTCAAAGAGCGTGACTCCAATATTCGCGAGCGTAAAGTCGATGATAAATGAGACGCCAACAACCCAGAGACCAATGACGAGAAATATGGGAACGCCAATCAGAAAGAGTGCGGTGACGGCGAG
>DATHYR010000156.1:0-1531 GCA_035458985.1 Pseudomonadales bacterium | reverse complement strand
GTGTTATATCTGCAAGAGCACGCCGGGAGTAAAAAGTTAGCGGAGCTTCAATCTATTGTGGATAGCATTCGAGCTATCGCAGGAAAGCCTCGCACTGATGAACACGTTTTAATGGCCAGAGCGTTTTTCGCAGAAGTCAGATCGGTAACTAATGGTAAAGCGAAGTGGCAGATCGAATTTAAACAGCAGTTCCCTAACCTGCTGAATTATTATCCTGATGTCTGCGTTAATTCATCACCTGTGCGCCAATCCCCTCAGATCATCGTGTCGCAAATGTATGTAAATGTGGTTGTTGGCCAATACCTGTGCAATGCCCATCATAGCGTGCTGGTGAGTGGCAGCTTGAGCATTAAAAACGACATCAGCGGCATGCTGTGGGCAGTTTCATCGCTACGCCTTGAAGGTAAAACCGGTGTTATGGCGCAGTTTTCGCCCACGTCATTTGGCACACTCACGTTTAATCTTGCCAGTGCGGATGAAACCTATCCCGAGGTTTATGTTGGTAAAGGTGACTTGTCAAAACGATGGTTGGCACGTGTTGCGACAGATATACAAGAGTTGGCCAAGGGCCAGAACATTGTGGTGCTGACAGGGGCTCACCACGAAAGCGCTGTGCTTGAGAATGTGCTTTTAGCGGCCGGTGAAAAACGCATTATTTCGCGCCATCAGTCCGGTGAGTCTATCCGTCAGGCAGCAGAGCAGTTTATGTCTGTAGGTGGCATTTTCATTACGGCTGCAGGCCACACAGGATTAAACCTGGTGCAAGGTGACGGTACCTTGGCGTTCAGTGATTTGGTCATTACGCGGATTGGCATGGCGCCACGAGATGATGACCGCGCTCGGTTTGTGGCGGCACTTCGCTGTGATGGCGAAAATAGCCATGATATGCCAAGGCTTAAAGCCAAGATATTGCGCCAGGAGTACAGTCGAAATATCGTGCGATCGGTCAGACGTATCCGTCAGTCAATTGGTCGTGCCATTAGAAGTAGTGATCACAAGGCAAACATCATTATCTGTGATCCCCGCTTCCCACGTTTTGAAGACAGAGACATCAAGTTAACCATGCTACGGGAAGCGATCCCTATGCGGTTTTATGACGCCTACAAAGCGGCATCAACGTCAAATCATGCCGAAGAGGTGCTTTTCTAATGCAAGCTTTTACCCCTTTAAGACTGATCCTCAAAATGAGATCACCTGTTGTGTTGACTGCGGTAAGTCCAACACTGGATGGCATTTTATTCGAGGCGTTAAAGCAGCGAGCGCCAGGGAAATCCAATCTGGATATTCTGAGCGCATTAAAGGAGGTGTTGGCATTTAACGCGTCGCTTGGCGTATTCCACGCTTCTTCCATGCGATTTGGCGTTAATGCAAATACTGGTCTGGTGGCGCTTGATTATTATCGCACTGATTATCTGCATGAAGGAAAACGCTCATCGAGTATGTTCTCGCCTAACGGGAAAAATAGATACAAAAAACTGGTGGTGACTGGTGGGCCTACCAAAAGGCGTCTGACGCATCGGCATGCTTACGC
>DATHYR010000155.1:0-1590 GCA_035458985.1 Pseudomonadales bacterium | reverse complement strand
TCCATGCCAAGCTTGCGTGCGGCCAGCAGGCGACCATGCCCAGCAATGATGGTGTTATCGCCATCGATGAGGATTGGATTGGTCCAGCCAAATTCTTTGATGCTGGCTGCGATCTGCGCCACCTGCGCATCGGAGTGCGTGCGGCTATTGGCTGCGTAGGGAATTAGATCTGCGACGAGGCGCGTTTCAATCTTTGGTGTCATCTCAGCTTCCAATAAGGTCTGGTGGAAGCCTTTTAGAATATCTTAATCGTCTTGTCTATCATCATTGGTTTCTGCTTTCACCTGGTCATAGCCCTTAAGCCAATCTTTGTGCATCGTTGCTCTAAACGCATTGTTGATCTGTCCACCATTTATAGCGGACTGTTTTCCAGCTTCGTATTGATGCTTGTCAATGACCTCAAGTTGTACATTGCCCTCTATCTCAATCAGCTTGGCAAGATAGTGCTTGCACTTTTCTAAATCCTGCACTCCGTTTTTTTCACGATAGCGTGCGAGATACTTTATGCAATTCCCATGCAGATAACCAGTAAACGCCTCTTTTGTCATCCATGATTCCATTGCGCCCCAAGGCTGCACGGTCTTAGATGCGTAGTGGTCTCCGCCTACCTGATAACTATTCGAATGTGTCATCGTCATCTCCGAATGGATCATAACCTTTTAGCATTGCATCGACTGCAACGCTTATAGGCCCAGTGATGTTTACCTTACCAGCTTCCATCTTGCGAATGGTTGTGCCTCCGCTTGCTGGAGACAGGCGCAGTGCGTCCGCCATTTCGTTTACGCTGTAGCCCATGTAATGACGGGCAAGTTTTAGCTTTTCAGGTGTCATGCCTCTGCCTTGCTCTTTTGCAGCGCATGAACGATTGTTGTGTGATCCCGACGAAGTATGCGGCCAATTTCTGTCATTGTATGTCCCTTTTCGCGCAGCATGACAACGCACTTGCGACGCACTGCTACCAATGGCTTGAACTTGCGTGGCCCTAAAATGTCCTCCAGAGTAAAGCAGTGCGCTTTAGCAATGGCTTCAATTTCCAGCAGATTAGCTTGCCTTGGCGTCATGCCACGGCTGTCAACAAGCACTATTTCTTCTTCTTTGTCTTCCCAATCAAAATCGTTTTCAAACATCATGCGTCCTTTTGGAAAATTCCGTCAACCATCTTGCCCTTACGGTCTTTGATTTCCTGCCATGCGCCATCAATGCAATCTTCAATGTGCATTCCGTTCTGTGCCGCCATGATCGTCAGCACCACGAACATATCTCCGATGGCATCTGCAAACTCTATGTCGTTCTTTTTGCCGATAGCGTTAGCCAGCTCACCAGCTTCTTCAATCAGTTTGACGAATTGGCTTTTTAGGTCACTGCCTTCGATCAGGTTACGATCTTTTGCCCAGCCGATAATTAAATCTGCGTAATACATTTTGTGCGTTCCTTTTATGAATTTACCATCTCTTTGAGCCAGACCAGTTCTTCCAACGTCTCTAGCGGCTGTTCGTCGAAGTGAATCATTTCCTCGCGCAGTGCGATATGCTGATACTCATGTATGTCAGGGCCATTGCCACGGAAGGCTTGAGCAAAGCGTGACTGTGC
>DATHYR010000154.1:0-1467 GCA_035458985.1 Pseudomonadales bacterium | reverse complement strand
CGCCCTTGCTGATGTTATCGACTTCCATTCACACCATGCGCCACAGGCGCACTCGCGTTCTTCTAGTGCAGCGCAATCGCATAGTTTGGCGTCTGCCTCTAGCGCGTTGGCACATTCCTCAATCACTGCCTCACGATAACGCGCAAAGCATTTCACCAGATAATCATCTGCGCCAATGCCTATCTCGTCTAGCGCCCACGGGCCTGTGCCTTGCAGGTATAGTTTAGCGGCGTCGATGTCCGCTTGTGTCACTGCGCTGTCTTTATCATTGGTCATCGTTTTTGCCTTTCGTATCCAGCCTCGCCCCACATGGTCTTCGCGTGGTCGTATGGGCGCGGGTCGCGGTATTTATGTATCCGGCACATCTGCTGCGGGAGCAGGATGGACGGGTGCGCTTTGGGTAGCTTACGTTTGCACTCTGGACACGGCACACCATGCTTGGCGCGCACTGCCCGTTTCGCGTCCTTCAATTCTCTGCACTGGTCGCCGTAGTCAGTCATCGTTCTTCTCCACGATTTGAAGGCCACGGGCGTTCAGTGCGGCGCGGAAGGGCTCCATCTGAACATTGCCAAACCATGCCTCAAATATCTCCACCAGCGGGTCAGGCTTGGATACTTTTAATGCTGCGGCCATTATGTCCGGCGAAACGTGTCTGTAATTGGTCACTTGATTATCCCACAAACCCTGTCTTTTTGCTTCCGCTGCACAGATGTCCCGTGCGGCTTGGCGGATTAACATATCATCATCGTTGGTCATTTGCTTTGCTCCTGCTCTTTACGGCGCTCTGCGAACGTCTTGCCGTCTGCGCCCCTCAAGGGCCATGCGCTATCGGATGAAACTCTGTGCTTCTTGCCCATAGGGGCTGCTTGTGCTGGCTTAATCATCTGCCAATACCTCCGGCGCTGGTTGCAGCCCTTCCATGAACTTTGCCCAAACGGCAAAGGCTCCAGACATAAATGGGCCATCGTCTTGGCTCCCATCACGAATCTGACGGATAAATTCTACGTTGCTATGTTTTGTAGCCACATGATCTGCGACTATGTTTCTAAGTTCATTAAGTGTCATATTAAAATACCTTTGCTAATTGCTGTTCCCAGTAACGCTTCTGTTCGCCATCTGTCCGCGCTGCATGATATTTGAACAACGCAATCGCCAGTGGATCAAAGCCACGGCCATCATGTGTGGCGACAGGTGGCGTTAGCGGAAGTGCGTTCTCTTCGGTAAAAACTTTCCTACGCGGCTTTGGTAACGAGATCAGAGCCTGTTCCAAATCCCTCATCTTATATGAAGTGCCATAGTCACGATTGATGTGGTTCAAGACTGCGCTTCGGTCAGTGATGTAGCCACAAAGGTGGCGTATCTTCTGCTTTATGTCATATCTCATTTTTATAATCCTTAATATAATCAGATATTTGTATCTTGGCGTCTTCAGCGCCAGCACAAATAAAGCACACATAACCCACAGAG
>DATHYR010000153.1:0-2433 GCA_035458985.1 Pseudomonadales bacterium | reverse complement strand
ACCCAGATCTAGGCGCTGTTGTTGATATGTGCTGGATCGATGGTTACTTCATGACGACAGACGGAGAGTTTCTGATTGTCACGGAGCTTTCAGATCCGACACAGGTAAATCCGCTGAAGTATGGATCAAGTGAAGCCGATCCTGATCCAGTAGTGGCGCTATTGAAATTGCGTAATGAAGTTTATGCGCTCAACCGCAACACCATTGAGGTGTTCGATAACGTGGGCGGTGAGTTCTTCCCGTTTGCGCGTATTGACGGCGCTCAAGTCCAAAAGGGTACTGTTGGCACTCACGCTTGTTGCGTGTTTCTTGAGCAGGTCGCGTTTCTTGGTAGCGGTAGAAATGAAGCTCCTGGCGTTTATGTTGCAGCAAATGCCAATGCAAACAAAATAAGCACAGCAGAGATTGATGAGATATTGCTTCAATACACAGAAGCAGTTCTTTCAAGTGTAAAACTTGAATCGCGGAATGATCGCAGCCATCAACATTTATATATTCATCTGCCAGATCGAACTTTGGTATTTGATGCAGCAGCTACAGAAGTGCTCGGCCAGCCTGTGTGGTTCTGTTTGACCAGCTCACTTGTTGGGTTTAGCCAATATAAAGCGAAAAACTTTGTATGGGCCTACAATCGATGGCTCGTTGGCGATCCGACTAGCACGACGATTGGATACTTGGGGCAGGAAGCAAGCGCGCACTATGGGCAATCTGTGCGATGGGAATTTGGTACGACGATTATTTACAACGAAAGCAAGGGCGCGATTTTCAATCAGCTTGAATTGGTCGCGCTTACTGGGCGAGTGGCTTTGGGTGAAAACCCTCAGATAAGCACATCATATTCAGTTGATGGGCAAACGTGGAGCCAGCAAAAATTCCTTAATGCGGGCACGATTGGCGACCGACTAAAGCGACTTGTTTGGTTCCAACAAGGCCATATGAAAAACTGGCGCATTCAACGATTCCAAGGCGATAGCGATTCCCATGTCGCTTTCATTCGACTAGAAGCTCAACTTGAACCGCTCGCATTCTAATGGCTACATCAAGACTTAATTTAACCCGTGATCAGCTCGCAACTTTCCTCAAAGATCATGAGTTAATTAAACAATTCGAGCGACTGTTTGCAACAGTTGATGTAATTGCCCCTGACTTTGTGAATGAAATTGCCATTTCTGCTGGCAGCGCTCAAGCCACCGCAAATGACGCGCTGGCATTGATTGAAGCACTGGAAAATAGTCTCACAGCAGATGGCGCAGTTACTGACGCCAAAGCCACGCTCGCTCTGCAAGAGTTGCAAGCATTGAAGTCTGAGCTGCAACTCAAAACGCTTGAGCCTGTGGAGCAATACAACAACTCGATCATTACAGATTATTTGACCATCAACGAATATGGGCGTGGTGAAAATGCCGTAGGCCGCATAATTTGGGACGACGGAGAAGGAACAATTGACGTCGGCCTAAAGGGTGGAAATGTAGTTTGCAAGATTGGCGTTCAAGAATACGTTAGAGCCTACAACGAAACCCTTTTGACGATGACAAAAGGCCAGATCGTTTATATCTCTGGCGCTCAAGGCAATCGTGTTGCCGTGAAACTTGCCCAGGCTGATGGCGACGCAAACTCAGCCCATACGATTGGCATAGTTGCAGAAACTATCACTGCGGGCGGTGAAGGGTTTGTTCAAGTCTCCGGCCCTATCTATAAGCTAGATACGCTGGGAACAATCGCTGGCGATACCGTCTATCTGTCTCCGACGATTGCAGGCGATTGGACTACAACAAAACCGGTCGCACCCGATCATCTAGTCATCATCGGCTTTATCGAGCGAGTACATGCTTCCGTTGGTTCGATCTTCATCAAGATCGATAACGGATATGAACTAGAGGAGCTTCACAACGTAAAAATCACGTCGGTTGCAAACAATGATCTGTTGCAATACGACAGTGCCGGGCCATACTGGAAGAATGTAGCGCCCTCATCGGTTAGCATAGGAACGGCTACTAATCTCGCTGGCGGCGTATCAGGATCGGTTCCGTATCAATCGGCTGCCAGCACTACGACATTCCTTGGCATCGGCGCAGCTAACTACGTCCTGACATCCACCGGCACTGCGCCCACTTGGACTGCTAACACTGGTACGGGTTCAGTTGTACGGGCAACCAGCCCGACGCTGGTCACGCCAACGCTCGGCGCAGCGTCTGGAACATCTCTCAGTCTTTCCGGCGACCTCACGTTTTCATCTACTGCCCAACGCATACTAGGCGACTTTACTACCGCCACAATTGCCAACCGCCCGCTTTTCCAGACTTCCGTAGCAAATTCTGCCACGACGATTGGAGTTATCCCGAGCGGCACTGCCATCAATGCCACAATCAGCCTTGAAAGTGCGGAAAGTGCAACGAATTGTTCAGCCGGGCAACTTGGAGTCGTTGGCGGCAC
>DATHYR010000152.1:0-1595 GCA_035458985.1 Pseudomonadales bacterium | reverse complement strand
GTATTGCCGGTGGCACGCTGTATAAATTTGACGGCACCACCGCCATTGCCAGCGGCAATTTTATTACCTTTGCGGAAGGCAATGCAGGACTTAAATTCACACCCACGGCAAACAGCACCATACATGGACGCCCACTGTTTTGCCAAGCTTTCAGTTGATGATTTTGAGCAGGTAAAGATTGCAGCCATACATCCGGACTTTGTGTGAGACACATTGCCTCTGTCCCTGATGGAATTTGCTAAGTAGCGCCTTATCACCTCAACGTGCTCTATGCACTGTGTGCTGTTCAGGTTTAGCCACTCACGGTCTGACCAGTCTCGCCATCATGTCATGATTGCCTGTGCAATCGGTGGAAATCTTTCTCCTTAAACGCGTAATACAATACTAGTAATAGATTTTTATCCGTCCGCCCCGATTACACTGCGGTAGCGAACGATGCCGTAGTGTAATCGGGGCGGAATGTGGTGCCTTTGGTAAGTAATGTCCAAATAACACGAGCATTTTTGTTCGCCAAGGCGACAGCAGCAATGTTCTTATTGCGTCGCATTATCAGTTTATACAGCCAGCTTTCCGTTTCAGTTTTGTTCTCGGCGAAACGGATAACCGCTCGCGCTCCGTGAATTAATAATGTGCGCAGATAGGTGTCACCACGCTTGCTGATGCCAAACAATACCTGCTTGCCACCACTGGAACATTGCTTTGGAACCAACCCTAACCATGCCGCCAGTTGTCTGCCGTTCTTAAATTCAGTGGCATTCCCTACTGTTGCCACAATGGCACTTGCTGTAATCGGACCAATGCCGGGAATTGCCTCAAGTTTTTGACTGGCTTCGTTCTCCTTGTGCCATAGCTTGATCTGCAATTCCAATTCTTCCACCTGTAGGCTCAGCGCTTTGAAATGATCATTCAGTCGATTCAGTAATCGCCGCATTGTTCCTGGCAAGCCGTTTTCGGCATCTTCCAGAATGTCAGGCACTCGTTTGGCAATCGAACGAATACCTTGTGGAATAACAATACCGAATTCAGAAAGCAGGCCACGTATCTGGTTTGCTTGTGCGGTTCTGGCTTTAACCAAACCCTGTCTGGCACGATGCACCGACAGAATTGCCTGTTGCTCAGTGTTCTTGATCGGAACAAATCGCATGTTCGGCCGGCTGACTGCTTCACAAATCGCTTCAGCATCCGCCATGTCATGCTTGTTGGTCTTCACGTAAGGTTTGACAAACTGAGGTGACATGAGCTTGACAGTATGCCCAAATTCACTGAGCTTTCTCGACCAATGGTGAGAACTGCCGCATGCTTCCATGCCAATCAAACAAGGCTCTAAATTTGCAAAAAAATTTGTCATCTTGTTTCGGCGCAATTGCTTGCGCAACACAGTTTTGCCGTGGGCATCAACACCGTGAATCTGAAACACTTCTTTTGCCAAATCAATACCAATTGTTGTAATCTTCATGTCGGACGCTCCTCTCTTGTTTAGTGATTATTACGCCACTACTTTGGCACATTGATGTCGTTTAGGGTAGTGGGCGTCCATTCCATTACCTCATTCTTCGTTGATGATGAGCTGGCAGGGCTTCGCGCTGCCCTTGCCC
>DATHYR010000151.1:0-1238 GCA_035458985.1 Pseudomonadales bacterium | reverse complement strand
CTGCCAGCAACTATTGATCCACCGCATGCGTTGCATGGCTTTGGTTTGATTTCTTCATGGCAGGAAATCGGCCCAGGGCGCTCACTTCTGCACCTGCCATCGCCATACGGTGATGCAACTGTTGAACAAAAGATTGAAGTTCTAGATGATGCCATTCGCTGGTCTTTGGAATACGACCCCAATGGTTGCGATCTACCTGCCTGGTTAGGTTTCCATCCATGGTTTGCTCGCGATCTAGAACGCGGTGGCAGCGCTGAAATCGAATTTGATGCAACTGAAATGTTGATACGTGGCAGCGATGGAATTCCAACTGGAAAACGCAGCGCTCCAACTCCTCCGCCTTGGGATGATGCATTTACCGGCATCAAAGGCACCCCTGCTGTTGTTTGGGAGGATGTTGCCCGCATCTCTATTGAATGCGATGCGCCATGGTGGGTTGTTTATAGTGAAGATTCCGATGGCGTATGTATTGAGCCACAAACCGCACCACCTGATGCGCAGAACTTAGGAATTAGTGGCGAGAACTACATCGAAGCTCTCTTTGTTTTCGAATCGCTCGAATAATTTTTGTTGAAAAAAGATAGGATGGTCGCATGATTAATCGCGACCGTTTAGCTCAATTACGAAAAATCGAAGATGAACGTTTCTTGGCACTACACCCAAAGAGCGGTGAAATGTTCAAGGCAGGACAGAAGAACATGCCTGGCGGAGTTCCAATGTCATGGATGGCAAAGTGGCCTGGTGCGTATCCGGTTTTTGTAAGTGAAGCTAAAGGTGCGCGCTTTACCGATGTGGATGGCAACACCTACATCGATTTTTGTTTAGGTGACACAGGGTCGATGACGGGCCACTCACCAGATGCAACTGTGGCTGCGATTCGCGAGCAAGCAGGCAAGGGAATTACCGCGATGCTTCCTACAGCTGATGCTGCAATTGTGTCCGCAGAGTTAGCGGCCCGCTTTGGTTTGCCGCTGTGGCAATTTACAGTCTCTGCAACAGATGCCAACCGCCACGTTATTCGCTATAGCCGCTTGATTACCGGGCGTTCAAAGATTGTTGTTATCGATCGTTGCTATCACGGCTCTGTAGATGAAACCTTTGCAACTCTGGATTCTGCCGGAAACACAGTGGCCCGCGAGGGAAATATCGGTGCACCGGTTGCGTTGGATCAAACGACCCGTGTTGTGGAATTTAACGATATCGCTGGCATGGAAAAGGCTTTGGCACATGGTGATGTT
>DATHYR010000150.1:0-1292 GCA_035458985.1 Pseudomonadales bacterium | reverse complement strand
ACTTCGTGCGCTTCTTGAAGACTAGGCTCTGGTGATTTGGGGGGATCGACCTCACGCACCCACTGCTTGGTTTCTACATCATAAAGATCATCATTGATTTTTAACGTATCGCTACCTTTGTTCCAACCTTCTGCGGCCATTAATGGCACTAGCACATCGCGCTTGTCGATAAAGGTTTGCAGAAACTGGCGAGACTTAATCACCTCAATACCCAAGGCCGTTTTATCCCCAGCCCCACCGCCACCAAGGCTCACACCCGCAAGGCTAGCTAGACCACCAAACTTAGCCGCCAAACCACCGGCATCGCCCCCAGAGGTTGGCATCAGCAGCGCTTCTGAGCGATAAATATTGGTCATTGAAATGGCGACGATAACGGCAATTATCGCCGCTATACCCGTTACGGCGGCAATGATCAGCTTGCCATCCCACAACACGCCGAAGAGTTCTTTTAAATCGATCTCGTCATCCGCATAGGGCTGTTGAGGAAAGCCTTGCATGGGCTGTTGTGGCATATTGGTTTGATTCATATCACTCATTATCCACTCCTTACAGCGTTGCTATCGCGGCTACGGCCACTGCAGAGTTGTAGATTAACTGAGTAATTTGGGTCCATAAGGTTAGACCGTCACGCAAATTCACATCGAGCGGCACAACAATGGTGTCGCCGGGGCGAATTTCTTCTTCACCGAAGCGTATTAAGCTCGTTCCTGGGCGCTCGATCAAACCATTCGCGCGGACAATATAGGCGCCACTCTCATCTGCAAAGCCCGTTGCACCCCCGGCCATATCTAGGTAATCCACAAAATCCATCCCGGCGCGGTATGCCACTGTGGTGTTTTGTTGCACTTCACCAATTATGGAAACCGTTGTGGGTTTACGGGGCACAAACAAGCGGTCACCATCGAATAATGTGAAACTATTATTGCTTTCTGCCATCACCGATTGAAGATCAATCGCAATACGACCAAGGCCTTCGGTATCTTCGCCAATCAACGACAACACTTTATCAACGGACTGCACGGCTGCTGGTGCCGTCGCCGACATAGTCTTGGCGGTTTGAATAATGGTCATTTCTTTATTGAGTTTGTCTTGAAGCAATTGCAATTGCTTTAGCTGCTGCTGCGCCACTGATTCTCGCATGTAAAGCGCACCCTCAGGGAAGGCAAGTCGAGTAAAACCACCGGCACGTTGGATCACATCCGCCAGTGTTTCACCTTCGTTAATCAAGTATCTTCCAGGGAAAGTAAATTCACCACCAAGCTCGATGTAATGATTTTCATACCAATCGGGAA
>DATHYR010000149.1:0-3658 GCA_035458985.1 Pseudomonadales bacterium | reverse complement strand
CACTGATGCGCCCATATGGGGCCTAGGGTGTTCCCGTTGTGCTTCGTGATGCTTGTCGATTAGCTCTGCAAGGGTGTATTGTTGCAAGGTAGTCTCCGTTCTGTGGATGATCTGTTCGCCCCCGCCACTCGGCAGGGGCATTTTTTTATGCAAAAAGATCAATTTGATCGCGTTTTGCATCACCAATATTTTCGCAAGCCAGATCCCAATATTGCGGCTTGAGTTCTGTGCCAACAAAGCGCCGGCCCATTTTCACCGCGCAATACCCTTCGCTTCCGATGCCGGTAAATGGCGAAAACACCAGATCGCCCTTGTTGGTCCAAAGATGGATGCATCGCTCAATAACATCCAGTTGCAGTGGGCACATGTGCTTTTCGTCGTTTTCGTCACGGGCTGGCAGTTTGTTTAGTGTGCGGCCTTGATTGATGTCATCCCAGATCGGGCTGGCGTATTTCTGCCACATCTGCACCGGAAGATCATCGCCATGAGTTACTCGTTCTTCGCAATCGCCTGGCTTACGCATGGTGACAACATAATCAGGCAAGCCCATACGGCTCATCGTGCTGTTTTCTCGGATAGTCTTGTGCAGCAGCCCTAGAGCCTTAGTGCGTTGCATCGCTACGACTGGATCTTTCCAGATGCAGACTTCCGAGTGATAGATAAATCCAGCATCCTGAAAAGCGCGAATCAGATCGCCACGGAAATCGCGCAGCCCAATGAAACCTTGGCGCATCTTCGTGGTGGGCAAATTCATACAATGAAAACTGACGTTTCGACCCGGCTTGATTACACGGAACAGCTCGGCAATCAGATAGCGCAGTTGTGCGACAAACTCTGAATCATTCTTGCAGTTGCCCATATCGTGATCGCTGTTTGAATACACAAACAGATCTGCAAACGGAGGACTGAAAACAGAGTAGTCGATGCTGTTATCGGCAATGCGTTTTGACCATTTCACGCAATCGCCAAGATGCACCGTGTAGCCATCACCCTCGTGGGTATCTTCGCGGTATTCATCAACGATGTTTTGTTGGCCTGCAAGCTCTTTGTTCATGATGTCCTTCATGTGTTCAATCATGTTTTCGCTCATTTGATTGTGTTGTTTTTCTTTGCGTTTCAGGTTTTCAAGGATTTGGCCTTCGTTTTCTGCGGTAAATAAATGCACTTGAACATGGCGTTTTTGCCCAAAACGATAGCAACGTCGCACTGCCTGATAAAACTTCTCAAACGAATCATCAAGTCCGACGAAAGCCATTCGAGCGCAGTGCTGCCAATTCATGCCGAATCCGCATATCTTTGGCTTGCTGATTAGCACGCGCAATTCGCCATGCGAAAACGCAAGCATCTGTTTTGCTTTGTGCTCTGGAGTGTCGCTTCCCTGCACATTTACACTGCCCGGAATCAGGCTTTGCAATAGTTCTGCTTCATCGTTTAGATGGCACCAGATCAACCACGGCTCTGTGCTTTCTGCATTGATTACATCAGCCAGTGCATTGCATCGTGCCTCAATGCTGTTTCTCTGTGCTTTTCTGCGCTCTGCCAATCCCATTGCAGGGCGTGAGAATAATTCATCGCCAATATCATCAGTTTTGACTACATGCTCAATGTACTGAGGCATCGGCAAAATGTATTTGCTGCCATCAAAGCCAATGTCAGAAGGATTCCGCAGCACAACCGCCCACGTGCCCATCCATTCCCAAAACTTTGATGCGCCCCATCCTTTGAGCCGCCATGTGCCTGTGTCGCCGGTGTCATTAACGAAGTAAGTGGCAAGCATCTCGGTTCTGGACATAACGCCTAAAAACTCGCATTGATTGCCCAGCTCTTCAAAATCATTCGGGCTTGGTGTAGCGGTACAGCTCAAACGATATGGCACGCCCTGAGCGGCATCAATGATGCGCTGGCGAGTCTTGCCGTCATGAGCTTTAAGAATGGATGACTCATCCAGCACAAGCCCATGCAGCTCGGTGAAATCAATGGCATCCATTCGCTCATAATTGGTGATCCAGATGCCCGGAGCGTTTGGCGTTCCTCCATTCGGCACTCGATGCACATCAATGCCGAACGTGCGGCCTTGCTCAATAGTTTGTTCTGACACTGCCAGGGGAGCCAGAATCAACACCATGCCGCCCGTGTGACTTGTTACTTCATCAGCCCATGAAAGTTGCATGAGAGTCTTGCCCAGACCGGTATCAGCAAAAATAGCGGCTCGGCCTCGACGTGCAGCCCATGAAACAATGGCATGCTGGAAATCAAATAGATGCTCGTTTAGAGATCCTGGGTTATGCCCTGTCGCAAGTTCTGATCGTCTTTTTGACATCACGAATGATTCATAATCCATTTGGTATCCTTTTGCGGGCTTTCGCCCGCTTTTGATCTAATTACTTCTTTGCCCAAGGAGGCGCAGCACCGTCGGAACTTGGTGTTGCAGCGGCAGGTTTTTGAAATGAGGGCATTGATGCAGCCATCGGAACAGCATCGCTGGATGCTTTAAACGCTTTGACTTCGTTCCTTGTGCCGTATTGATCATCTGTTTTAATATCAAGCTTGATTTGCAAATTGCCGCCGATGAGTTGATCGGTATCGGTAACTTGGCTCAAGCCCACTGCTCGCATAATGTCACCCAATTGAGCGCGGCCAATCTCTTCAGCCTTGGCCGACTTATTCTTGATGTTGAGATTGCCAAATACAACGCGACCTTGGTGCGTTGGACCAGTAACGTCATAACGCATGGCAATCTTTTGCCCGGTGCCGTCTTTGGTAGGTTCCAGGCTAGCTTTGTTGATCGTGGCTGAATACCAACCAGCGGGCAGCGGAGTGAATTCGCCGGAGGTTGATTCGGGGAGATCTTCGAGGTTGATCGCGTGTTCAAGAAATGCCATATTAATTCTCCAGAGTGATTGAAAATGACGGACGGCTTGCCGTCACGGTTACAGCATCGGCCAGCAAAACGGTAATCTCTGGCGAAGTGGCCTTCCACGCCGTTGCATTAATTTCAGGTTTCCAGCGGAACAGGCTTGAAAGATGTTCGGTCAGACCATGCTCGGCGGCCAGCTCCTGCACCTTGTCAGCATCCACTTTGCGAGACAGTCGGCCCACGATCTTAATGTGGTGTCCGTTATCAGTTTTGGCATTAAAGATGCCTTCCATTTGTTCTGAGATGCGGAAAGCTTTGATTAACTCATCCTCAACAGCTCGGCGCGCTTCCACAGCCATGCGCTCGGCTTCTTTTGCCTGAAGCCACGCATCGGAAAGCTGAAACACATCTTTATCTTGCTCAGTCATTTGTCTTTCCTCGCGGCCATCATTGCATCGGCGGCCATGTAAGACTGCACCGCTGCCATTTCTTCCCATTCCATTTCTGCCTGCACTGCGTCACGGTCACTGGTGTTTTCTAGGTAGTAGCGCAGGGCCAAGCCAGCGAAGTAATCGCGCAAACTGAGATCGTTTTCGTTCATTTGTTTTTTCCTGTAACTTTGGCGATTGCACCGCGGGCCTGCTCAAGCACAAGATTGTTATGCGTGTCGTCATACCTGCTGAAATGGCGCTCCATCATGTCCAACGCTTTGAACAACTCCGGCGCGGCCTCAATTAAATGCGCGTCATATGAATTGATTCCGGTTTCAGATCGCAAAATTACTGGGCGCAACCATATTGG
>DATHYR010000148.1:0-1163 GCA_035458985.1 Pseudomonadales bacterium | reverse complement strand
GGTTAAGCCCGCCGCGTGGCAACGCGTTGAGTTGGCCAATCGTTCGAATGCCCATGCGTTGAAGTAATTCGATATGCGGCTGGGCTTCTTTAATGACATCAACAGGCAACAGATGGAGTGTTGCATCAGGATGGGATGGCGTACTCGGTGGCATACAAAGTGCCACCCATAGGGCCGCTCTTGGGGTTGGTCCGCATGCCATCTGAATAGTGTCTGGCGCGGACCACCCGAAGGCATGCCACCCGAGTGTTAGTCGTTGACATAGTTTTTCCTTCCCGCCCCATAAACGAAGACTAGATTGAACCTCGAGTAATAGCGCCTCGCTTGCGTCATCAATACTCACACAGGGCGTGAACTGCAGTGCCCACTGGGCCATACGCTGTACAGCCTGCAGGGGAGATTCAGTCGCGGACTGCCGAACAGCGCTGGGAAGTGGTTGGCAAAAGGGCGCCCGATAACGGGCTGGAATCACGCATGCGATCCATAGCATGAAGGGCTTCCGTAGGTGTTGGGTAAGAAGAAAGGGTTTGTGGTGTGGGGGCTGCAATAATGGCCTGGCGATCATCAAGTGTGCGCAGACCACTACCAGGTATTGGAATTGCAATATCAATGGCCTGTGTCATGACGGGGCCGCGTCGCTTGATGATTTGAACAGCAAGATCAGGATAGCGTCTTGGTAATAAAAGCATGCGTAGGGGCGCGGGTGATGCATGGTGTTGGGCATCAAATGGACGAAATGCAAAGACGAGCCCCTGGGTACTAGAGGCCGCCAATTGAAGCCGCCGCAATAATTCTGGGCGCACATGGTGCGCTCGCTGTTCTGATCGGGTCTGGGCGCTGGGGTTGCCAAGCCAGGTCACGAGCGCACCAAATTGATTGGTTTTAATGGATTGTTCAACTGCCCAGAGCCGATCAATTGGTTTTTCTGCATGGACAACTAAGAGCTTGGTGTGATCAATTCCCATTGCCGCGAATGCAGGAGCGTAGGGCGTATGCGGTGGCGTGAGTAAGACAATGTGTTTTTTAGCCTGTGTCAGCTGACGTAAGGTTGGGGCTAGAAAACGTAGCTCACCAATGCCCAAACCGTTTACTAAGAGTTCAATGAGTGTGCTGCGTGGCCAGCCATTACCCGGTAGTTCTCGGTCGAGCAGACGAAAACTACT
>DATHYR010000147.1:0-1105 GCA_035458985.1 Pseudomonadales bacterium | reverse complement strand
CCACGCTCAAACCTGTCATCGCCACGCGCATTTTTTCAACCAGTGCATCACCCGCTTCATCACCTACCGCAACCGCAACCGATAATGCCATGCAACGCTCACCCGATGAACCAAATGCGGCGCCCAACAATTGATTAACCGCGTTATCCATATCGGCATCCGGCATCACGATAGCGTGGTTTTTTGCCCCACCTAACGCTTGGCAACGCTTACCATTGGCATTGGCTGTCGCGTAAATGTATTCCGCAATCGGTGTCGAACCGACAAAACTCACCGCTTTAATACGGCTATCAGTCAGCAACACATCAACCGCTTCTTTATCACCGTTGACCACGTTCATCACGCCATCAGGTAAGCCTGCTTCTTTCAATAAACCAGCAATAAACAGCGTGGAACTTGGATCGCGCTCAGACGGTTTCAACACAAAGGTGTTACCGCAGACAATTGCCAGTGGGAACATCCACATTGGCACCATGGCAGGAAAGTTAAAGGGGGTAATCCCCGCCACGACACCTAGCGGCTGAAACTCACTCCAAGAATCGATATTCGGGCCAACGTTACGACTGTGTTCACCTTTAAGTAACTGAGGTGCGCCACAAGCAAACTCCACGTTTTCAATGCCACGTTGTAACTCACCTGCCGCATCATGGCTGATTTTACCGTGTTCTTTGCCGATGAGTTGGCAAATATGGTCCGCGTGTTCTTCCAGCAACTCTTTAAAACGGAACATCACCCGCGCACGTTTAATCGCTGGCGTATTGCGCCACTCTGGAAAAGCTGCCTCGGCAGCGGCAATGGCTTCTTCGACGGTTTGTTTGGTGGCTAACAATACCGACTTTTCAGCTTCACCCGTTGCTGGGTTATACACCGCTTGTGAGCGGCCCGCAGGCGTGACCATCTGACCGTTAATTAAGTGACCTATGGTTGTCATGGGATTTCCTTACATAAAAATAGTGGCTAAGTCGCCGCTATTTGCGACGACTTATCGAACAAAAATAAGAGATTATTGAGCGAACATTGGCTGAAACTAGGTTATTGCACTTCTGCTAGCGTTTCGCCAAGTGCATTCATTAAACTATCAATTTCATTGGCTTGGACAGTAAAC
>DATHYR010000146.1:0-4061 GCA_035458985.1 Pseudomonadales bacterium | reverse complement strand
ACCGATCGGTTGAGTTTCACCCATGCCGCGCATTTGAATCTGCTCAGGGTTAACTCCGTACTTATTCACCATGCGACCTGCCACGGCCGATGCACGCTTGTAAGACAACCAGTCGTTGTACTTGTCAGTACCGGTATTGTCGGTATGACCCTCAATGATTACCACGACCTCCGTGTTCTGTTTTAGCAGATCGGCGGTATTAGAGATTTCTACATCAAACTCCGACGTTATAATTGACGAATTGTGGGCAAAGGTGACATTGAGTTCAATTTCTAAGCCACGATCGGTTTCCACGTAGCGATCCGAGCTTGCCATCAAACTGGCAAAGAGAGCGTCTTTATCGATAGTGTATTCGGTGGGTACATCCAGTGGGCACAACACATACTCGTCCGAGGCGGGACTGGTAATGTCATCGGCTTGGCGAACCAAACGCGAATCGCCTAACGATGCCACTAACATTCCCATGGCCGCGAGGGTGCGCGCTTGAGTAATGGTCAAATCGTGCTCGGCGTTGACTAAGGCACGGCGCGTTTCAAAGTATTCGTTTTCAGTGTCTAACAAGTCGAGCAAGGTGCGTTGGCCAATATCAAACTGCGAACGATACGCCACGCGGGCTTTGCTGATCGCTAATTGGTTCTCGTCTAAATACACCAATTTTTCTTGCAAGCTCGTGATGTTGTTGTACGAAATCATCGCCTCTTGCCGGACATCCCGGCAAGCCTCGATGCGCCTTTCAGACGCCGCGCTGCGCAGGTTGGCATATTGGCGTTTTGCCGCGCTATCTGCGCCGCCGTTAAACAAGTTGTAACTGAGCACCAATTCTGCTGAACGGTCGTTGTAGGTACCGGTCGCACCGAGACGATTTTTCTCTTGCGACTCACGTAGGCGAAGATCCACTTTAGGCATGAAAGCAGCATTGCGCAGCGATAAGTCGGACTGTGAGGCGTATAAACCCTCGACCGTTGCAAGTAAATAATGATTTTCTTGGTAGGCGGTTTTCAACACCTCCATACGGTCTTGCGGAATCATGCTGGTATCGAGATATATCGGTACCAATGCATCTTCAGGCAAATAACCGATGACACGTTGAAAGCGTGCGGATACATCATGCAAATTGGTCAATTCGGTTAACAGATTGGTTTCGGCTAAGGA
Organism: Pseudomonadales bacterium; assembly: GCA_035458985.1. Taxonomy (GTDB): domain Bacteria; phylum Pseudomonadota; class Gammaproteobacteria; order Pseudomonadales; family JAHEIH01; genus JAHEIH01. Next base: position 2,909 of record DATHYR010000146.1, on the reverse strand, counting down.
TAAACGACCGTTAGCTTGCTCAAGATCAACGCCACGGCTAATACCACCTTCAGCACGCTGCAAAATTTGATCATAGATCTTGCGGTGCTCAATGTAGTTTTCTTTGGTAAGCTCAACCAAAATTTGCTCACGCGCCACATCTAAGTAGGCGCGAGTAGCTTCCAGTGCGGCTTCTTCGGCGGCCTGCTTAAATTCAAAATAGCGGGCGCGCTTTTCGTGGCCTAAGCGCGCCACTTGATTGCGTGTTTCAAAGCCGTCAAACAGCATTTGGGTGAGGGTTAAGCTGGCCGAGCGGTGGTTGTAACTGAACTCACTCACGCCGGGTCTCTCCGTCCAACGCTTACCACCATCCATCTCGAGATCGAGGTCGGGGTAGTAGCCACCTTTGGCAACACGTTGTTCATCTTCAGCGGCTTTAAACGCATACCAGGCGGCTTTGACACCTGGATTGTTCATGACAGCTTCGCGAATCGCTTCTCGGTAATCGCCTAGGGTATCGGCGATGGTATGTGTCGATAGACTAAGAGCAATAAACGTGAGCGCGATTTTAGTTTTAAAGAAAACTTTGAATTCCATGCGCGATCCCTTGGTAAGGGCTCCTTTGTGTAGCTTTTACAAACAGACTATAGTCATTGTTAAGAATTTTACTTAATTAAAAATTCTGCTATGAGGGGTTTTGATATTACTTTAGGCTATAAGGTGTTTTTACGCCATACTTTTTTATGTCATAACCCGCGCGAGCAAAGGGATTAAGCCACGTTGAACACCACCTTTTTGGAGACATTTTCCAAACATTCCAGCGCACTTACTGGACGGTTTGGCTTGGCCGTTCGCTGTGCCAAATGGCTACTCATTGTTGGCTTATCCAGTGCGGTGGCGACCACCGACTTTGGCCGTATGGAATCACTCGCTCAGCAGCGCTACGGCACCAACGCCGCCAATACTGTGGCCGAATGGCGACAATTAATCACCGATATTTCACCATTGAACGAAATGCAGAAATTACAAAAGGTGAACGACTTTTTTAACACCCGTGTGGCCTTTGTCGACGATATTTATAACTGGAAAGAGAGTGATTACTGGGCCACGCCGCTGGAAACCATGGGTGTGGCGAAAGGTGACTGTGAAGATTACAGCATTGCCAAATACACCACCCTGCAACTGGTGGGTGTACCCATCGAAAAACTACGCATGACCTATGTAAAAGCCAAAATCGGTGGCCGCAACAGCACCGTGAGCCAGGCGCATATGATAGTCAGTTACTACCCACAACCCAACGCTGAACCCTTGTTGCTCGACAACTTAATTCCTGATATTCGCCCCGCCTCACGCCGCAGAGATTTAACCCCTGTGTTTAGCTTTAACTCCGCAGGCATTTGGGTAGGCGGCGCCACGCAGGCTTCAAGTAATAATCCAGGCGCCAAATTGTCACGTTGGCGCGACTTAATCGCACGTATGCAAAACGAGGGGTTGCAATGATGCCCGCTCGACAACCAATGGAGTGAGACCATGTCACTGTATAAACAACTTTGGATAGGCATTGCCCTGCTCATGACGCTGGCCTTCGGTGGCAGCTTTGTGGTGAGCAGTATTTCGGCCAAGGCCTATTTGCAAGAACAGCTGACCATCAAAAACTCGGATAACGCAAATGCCCTAGCGCTATCGCTCTCCACCGCCGAAGCCGACCCGGTGATGTTAGAGCTCACCCTGTCTGCACAATTTGATACAGGCTTTTACAAGCGCATTTTACTGACGGAACCCGACGGCAATGTGATGCTGAGCCGCGAAGACAACAGCCCGGTGGTTGAGGCTCCCGCGTGGTTTGTCGGCTTATTCCCCTTAAAAGCCGAGCCGGGTATTGCGCAGATTCAAAATGGCTGGAATCAGGTGGGCACGCTCACGCTAGAAAGCCATTCACGGTTTGCCTACACCGCCCTATGGGCCAGCACCCTGCGCTTAATGGGTTACTTTTTTGTCGCCGCGTTGATCGCGGGCGTAGCCGGTAGCTTCTTACTGAGGCTGATTACTAAGCCCCTCGATGCCGTGGTAGACCAAGCCCAGGCGATTGGCGAACGCCGTTTTATTACTACCCCAGAACCCAACACCCTGGAGTTTAAGGCGGTAGTGAATTCCATGAACACTCTCTCAAGCCGTATTCGAGATATGCTGGCGCAAGAAGCAGCGCGCCTTGAACAATGGCGCAAAGATGCCCAACTCGACGGTGTTACCAAACTCCTAAATCGAGGCCCCTTTATCGGCAAACTCAGTGCCGTACTCGATCGCGATGATGCCAGTTCTAGCGGTGTGCTGATGATGATTCGCTTGCCGGGCTTAATCGAACTCAACCGTAGCGAAGGCCGCGCCGTGGTGGATAGTTTACTAACCCAGTTTGGTAATACCCTCAATAAATTCGCCAGTGACAATCCACTGTGGGAAGCTGGCCGCCTCAACGGTTCTGATTTTGCCGTATTAGCCCCTGCCGAAGAAGACCCTAAAACGCAAGCCGAAATGGTACAGCACGCGTTAATTGGTGTGGCGAAGGCATTAGAGATTAAGTCTCTCGACAACCTTCCCGCAGCGAGCACTCACTATCGCAGCGGCGAAGGTATGGGGGCCATTCTCACTCGCCTTGACGCGAGCTTGCTGAATGCCGAAAAAGAAGGCCAATCTACCCTGCTTGTTGCCGCGGCCTCAACCCAGCAAGACGAACAGCAAGGCGATGCTAAAGACCAAAGCCGCTATTGGCGCGAAACGTTGGAGAATGCCTTTACCAATAACGACTTCCGCCTCGCCAGCTTCCCCGTTGTAAGCATGGCCGGCGAACTCATTCACGACGAGTGCCCAGCCCGCTTAGTGAAAGACGGCGCACTGATTCCCGCCGGCGAGTTCCTACCCTGGATTAACCGCCT
>DATHYR010000145.1:0-1161 GCA_035458985.1 Pseudomonadales bacterium | reverse complement strand
TGGGGGGTACGCCAAACCAATCGGCGCAGTTTACGCCAGCCCCGCAGTACGGCGGCGTGCGTCCTGCTACGTCCGGCAGCGCGCCGTCCGCCGCGATGCAAACGCCCGTGCATAATATGTATACAACAGGAGGTTATACGGGCAGTGCGCCCAGTCTAACAAATTCAAGGTACGCCTACTCACCGACGAACTTCGGTTATCAGGGTAGCTCGCAGTCTAGTATGTATAACCCAACTTTTGCGCAAAATCTGGCGATGCTACCACGACGCAACGCAGGCGGTTCGCCAGGCAGCCAAGGTAAATAAGTGAGGCGTGTATGGCAGGCGGTCGGGGTAACACAACGACGAGAAATGAAATTCCTGATGAACTAAAGCCTCTCATAACATCAACAGCGAATCAACTCATCTCTGGCCAATTCGGCATGCCTATTGGGCAGTTTATGTGGCATCAACCAACGCAAGTTGCTGGGTTAACGCCATGGGAACAGCACAATCTTAAACAGATAAATCGCTATGGGCTCAATTCCGGACCGAATCCATATGAAAGCGAGGGCATGACCGCTGTGCGTGACGCTGCTGACGTGGCGTATTATAATCAGATCGGTTTACAAAATGAGGGAGACGCGCGCGCATTAAATCGCATCAATAGCATGCAAGATGTGCAAGCGCAAAATATTGGCTTATTCAATGATTTTGATCGCCAAGGTCAAGCAGTCACGCAGCAAATTTTAAATCTTGCGAATCAAAATCCATATTCGCCTAGAACAGACGCTGACATGCTACAAGCGCTCAGTCAAGCAAACATACTAGCAGGCTTCAATCCTAAAGACTTGACAGATCTTGAGGTCGAATCGCTTACCAATTCGCGTGACATGTATAGGCGTAGCGGAACAACATTTGACGATTTATCAACTTATGAAAAAGAAGCGTTAGGTCAACTTAGTAGACTAGGCGCGCAAAATCAAAGAGAGCTGGCTTCACTATACGAACCTGATGTCGAAGCGCGCCGCGTGCTCGGGCAGTTCACTGAAGGCGAACTTGGGCAGTCGCCTGCAACGCAAGCTGCTATGGCAGCGTATGAGCGCACTATTGTGCCGCAGCTTGAATCCCGCTTAGCGCTTCGCGGCATGGCAAACTCAGGAGCCGCAGCAGAGGCGTTTGC
>DATHYR010000144.1:0-61047 GCA_035458985.1 Pseudomonadales bacterium | reverse complement strand
TTCCATACATGAATCTCAACATTGAGATGGTCAAAAATCTGCAGTAATTCTTGATTGTCAAAAAGGGTGGGAGAATATGGCATAGGCAATGAAATCTCATTAGCTAAAGGATTATTGAGCCTTCTTTGCCCAAGATACTTGCCCTAAAAATAGCAAGGAAATGTTATTACAACAAGAACGATACGCAAGTTAAAAAATATGCCAACCCATGTAAGAAAGTACGCCAACGCACTAAGATACACCAAAACATTTTTAGGTAGTCCGTATGCACCCTATTCTTATTAACATCAGCTTACTTGTCATGAGTAACATCTTCATGACCTTTGCGTGGTATGCCCACCTTAAGAATTTAAACAACAAACCTTGGATAGTTGCCGCCCTGGTATCCTGGGGAATTGCATTATTTGAATACCTTCTCCAAGTGCCGGCCAATCGTATTGGGTATACAGTACTGAGCTTAGGACAGTGAAAGATCATTCAAGAAGTGATTACGCTGTCTGTTTTCATTCCCTTTGCCTATTTTTATATGAAAGAACCCCTCAAGCTCGATTATCTCTGGGCAGGCTGCTGTCTAGTGGGAGCGGTGTATTTTATGTTTAGAGGCAATTAACGGTGTCAACCTTATTTAGGACGGGACAGCGGCAAAAAAAAGGCCACCCGTTAGGTGGCCTTTTTTGATCAATTGGTCGGGACGGCAGGATTTGAACCTGCGACCACCACACCCCCAGTGTGGTGCGCTACCAGGCTGCGCTACGCCCCGAGATTTGCGCCCCACAGTGTGGTGCGACTTTTACAACAATCCGGGCTGCACTTCACCCCGAGATTTGCGCCCCACAATGTGGTGCGACTTTTACAACAACCCGGGCTGTGTTACGCCTCGAGAAGGACGCGCATGATACACAATAATGAAGTTTGTGTGAACACTTGCACCCCTATTAAGACGACTTTTTTATAGCCCAATAACAAAAAGACCTTGCGATCCTAGGCTTTGAGAATATGCAGAATATCTTCTAATTCGGCGATCGTCTGCTTGATCAATTGCCGGGTCTGACTGCCGTCTTTCTTGTTATCCTCGCCCTCTAACTTTTGGCGAGCACCGCAAATAGTAAACCCTTGATCGTAGAGCAGAGCTCGGATCTGACGAATCATGATCACATCTTGCCGCTGATAGTAACGACGGTTTCCGCGTCGTTTGGTTGGAGACAGTTGAGGAAATTCCTGCTCCCAGTAACGCAATACGTGTGGCTTAACCGCACACAGCTCACTGACTTCACCGATGGTGAAATACCGCTTTCCGGGGATGACCGGAAGTTCGTCGTTATGACTCGGTTCCAACATAGGTTTCTACTCGTGCCTTGAGTTTTTGGCCTGGCTTAAACGTCACCACGCGGCGGGCAGAAATTGGTATCTCTTCGCCCGTCTTAGGGTTGCGGCCAGGACGCTGTCCTTTATCACGCAAGTCAAAATTGCCAAAACCAGACAACTTGACCTGCTCGTTCGTTTCTAAGGCAGTACGGATTTCTTCGAAAAACAGCTCGACGATTTCCTTTGCCTCGCGCTTGTTTAAGCCGAGCTCTTCAAAAAGTCGATCAGCCATTTCGGCCTTTGTTAGTGCTGTCATTGAATTACGCCCTCAATACTGCTTTGAAGATATCGCCCAAGTGCGCCACAATAATTTCAATTGCAGCGTTTACATCGTCATCTTGTAAGGTTCTGTTTTGATCTTGGAAGATCAATGCCAACGCTAGGCTTCGCTTGCCTTGCTCGACACCTTTGCCCTCGTACACATCAAATAAACGTGCCGACTTGAACAAATTTCCACCAATTTTGGTGATTTCGTCAAGAATAGTCGATGAGGGTATAGTCTTGTCAACCACCAACGCTAAATCCCTGCGAATTTCAGGGTATTTAGATAACTCTTTAAATTTGGGTAACTTGGCCTCAACGATGAGCGAAAGTCGCAATTCAGCCATCACGACGGGACGACTCACGTCTAACGTAGCTTGTACACTGGGGTGAAGGGTCCCAATGAAGCCAACGTGCTCACCGTTGCGGGTGATTTCTGCGCACTGGCCAGGATGCATGCCATCGCGTTGCGCGGGCGTGAAGGCAAATTCATGAGCAGCCCCTGTTAGGGCCAGCAATGATTCCACGTCGCCTTTGATATCATAGAAATCAACCGCTGCCGTGCCACCGTGCCATGAATCATTGTGATTATTTCCACAAGCAGCAAATGCCAGCATAGGCTCCTGCACCAACCCCTTATCGCTTGGCACGAAGCGTAAACCACTTTCAAACACGCGCACGCGACTGCGCTGGCGGTTCAAGTTGTGACGAATAGTGGTGACCAATCCAGGCAATAAACTACTGCGCATTGCCGCCATATCGGCAGAAATGGGGTTGGCAAGCGTCACAGCCGCTATCGACGGATCAAATACGGCCTGTAGCTTTGGCTCAATGAAACTGTATGTAATGGCTTCTTGGTAGTCTCGTGACACTAGGTGACGACGAAGGTGACGCAATTCTAGCTGGTTTTCGGGCTTGGCTTGCAACGCCAAACGCGCGCCAAGGGTGGTAACCGGCAGATTGTTGTAACCGTAAATACGGGCCAGTTCTTCAAGTAAATCCGCTTCAATAGCTATATCGAAGCGGTAACTTGGCACAGCCACCAACCAACCCTCGGCATTGGCCGTCACACCCAAGCCCAGGCGAGTAAGAATATCTTCGACCTGGCTGTCGTCGATGGTTAAACCCAATAAGCGACCAATTTGGCTACGACGCAATGCTACGGGGGCGGTTTGCGGCAAGTGCTGTTCATTCACTTGTTCGACGATGGGACCGGCTTGTCCACCCACGATATCAAGCAAGAGCGCCGTCGCTCGCTCCATCGCATCACGCTGTAGGGCATAGTCGACGCCACGCTCATAGCGGTGTGAAGAGTCGGTGTGCAAACCGTAGTTGCGCGCTTTACCGGCGGCCAGCTCAGGGGTAAAAAAGGCCGACTCTAGGAAGAGATCCGTGGTGGTGTCACTCACCGCACTATCAGCACCGCCCATAATACCAGCCATAGCCAAGGCACGACGGTGGTCAGCAATCACACAGGTGTTACTTGCAAGCGTCACGTCTTGCTCATCGAGTAGCGTAAGTGCTTCGTCTTGCTTGGCATAACGCACCACAATACCGCCGTCTAACTTAGCCAAGTCAAAAGCGTGCATAGGCTGACCCAATTCGAGCAAAATGTAGTTGGTCACATCCACCACAGGGTCAATGCTGCGCAGGCCACTGCGACGGAGACGCTCCACCATCCACATGGGGCTTGTGGCATTGATATCGATATTACGGATGACACGGCCGAGATAGCGTGGACAGTAATCAGGCGCGTCAACACGAACATCCAACGTATCGTCAATCGTCGCAGGCACTGGCGCGATCACTGGCTGACACACATCTACCTGATTCAATACACCCACTTCACGAGCAATACCCTTAACACTGAGACAATCTCCACGGTTGGGGGTCAAGTCCACTTCGATCAGTGCATCATTCAACTGTAAATAATCGCGCAGATCCGCGCCGACAGTCGCGTCGCTGGGTAGCTCCATCAGGCCATCATTGGCGTCAGAAATCTGCAATTCGGCCTCGGCGCACAGCATGCCATGAGACTCAACACCTCGCAGCTTGGCCTTTTTAATTTTAAAGGGTTTGCCATCTTCGCCTGGCGGCAATACCGCGCCCACCATAGCAAAGGGAACCTTGATGCCGGGGCGAGCATTGGGGGCACCACACACCACCTGAAACATATCGCTGCCATTACTGACCGTACACACGCGCAAACGGTCCGCCTCAGGATGCTGATTCGCCGCGATAATTTCCCCGACAATCACGCCTGAAAATTCACCGGCCACCGGCTCCACCGCATCCACTTCAAGGCCGGCCATGGTGATCTGGGCAACCAATTCATCGGTGCTAATACTGGGATTAACCCACTGTCTCAACCACGCTTCGCTTAATTTCATGTCTGTCTATCCTATTGCCTAGAACTGTTCCAAGAAGCGCAAATCGTTCTCAAAGAACAGGCGCAAATCATTAACGCCATAGCGCAGCATCGCCAAACGCTCGACGCCCATACCAAAGGCAAAGCCAGTGTATTTGCTCGTATCAATGTTCGATTTCTCAAACACTTTGGGGTGTACCATGCCGCAACCCATCACTTCCAACCATCCGGTGTGGCTACATACGCGACAGCCATCGCCAGCACACATCACGCATTGAATATCCACTTCCGCCGAAGGCTCAGTGAATGGGAAGTACGATGGACGGAAACGTACCGCGAGATCTTTTTCAAAGAACACTTTCAAAAAGTCTTCCACAATGCCTTTTAAGTCAGCAAAGCTGGTGTCTTCAGTAACCAATAATCCCTCAACTTGATGGAACATCGGCGTGTGGGTTAGATCTGAATCACAGCGATACACACGCCCTGGGCAAATCACGCGAATGGGAGGTTCGCTGCACTCCATGACGCGGACCTGTACGGGAGAAGTATGGGTTCGCAGAACAGTGGTCGTACTACCACTCAGATAAAAGGTATCGTGCATCGCACGCGCAGGGTGGTGCGCCGGAATATTGAGGGCTTCGAAGTTGTGGTAGTCATCTTCGATTTCTGGCCCCTCCACCACATCAAAACCGATGTTGGCAAAAAAAGCCTCAATGCGTTCAATGGTGCGCGTTACAGGGTGCAAACCGCCAGTCTCACTACCGCGACCTGGTAGGGTGACGTCGAGGGTTTCACTCGCTAATTTCGCGGTGATAGCCGCACGGTCTAATTCGACCTTACGGGTATTGATAATGTCTTGCAGCTCTTGCTTAACCTTGTTAATTAAGGCGCCAGCGGCAGGGCGCTCTTCCGCCGATAACTTTCCCAATCCCTTAAGAAGATCAGTGATCTGGCCTTTTTTTCCTAGAAACTCAACGCGCACTAGATCCAGTGCAGCATTGTCGCCGGCGGCGTTTATCGCTTCGCGGGCTTTGGCCGCAAGGGCCTCGAGGTGTTCCATAGTATTCTCCCAAACACGCTATGGATTTTTCTTACAACAGGCAGAGAAAAAAATAGGGAAAGAGTTCGCACTCCTTCCCTATTAGAACTACACAAGTCGATTTGACTTAGGCCAGTGCTGTTTTCGCTTGCTCTACTACAGCAGCGAAGGCAGCCTTGTCATGAACAGCCAAATCAGCCAGAACGCGACGGTCCAGCTCAATGTTAGCTTTCTTCAGGCCATCGATCATACGGCTGTAGCTCAGGCCATTGGCACGAGCACCCGCATTAATACGAGCAATCCACAAGGCGCGGAAAGTACGTTTCTTAGCGCGACGATCGCGGTAAGCGTATTGACCCGCTTTGGTGACGGCTTGTTTGGCTACGCGGAATACACGCGAACGTGCACCATAGTAACCTTTGGCTTGCTTCAAAATTTTCTTGTGACGACGGCGTGCAACCACACCACGTTTTACGCGAGGCATATAAGACTCCTAATTCTCTATGTGGGTTGCCGCTTAGTTCAAGCGCAACATACGATTGACCAACACCTGATCCGACTTGTGGATCGCAGTGCAACCACGCAGCTGACGCTTACGTTTGGTGGTCATCTTGGTAAGAATGTGACTCTTATAGGCGCATTTACGCTTGAAGCCGTTACCGGTCTTCTTAAAGCGCTTAGCTGCCCCACTATGTACTTTCTGCTTAGGCATTTTTAAAACTCCGCATTTGCAGCCGAATCATTTGATTCGCTTTTCGTTTAATAAACAAAAGCAGGTCTACAACGAAAAAAGCAAGACTCCTTCGGGACGAAGGACGCCTTGCTTTCCTTCAATGTATGGCTACTTTTTCTTTTTGGGGGCCAGTACCATGGTCAACTGTCGACCTTCCATTTTTGGAAATTGCTCAACAGTACCATACTCGGCTAAGTCGACTTCGACTCGCTTTAAAAGCTCCATGCCGATCTCTTGGTGGGCTAGCTCACGGCCGCGGTATCGCAGTGTGACTTTTGCCTTATCCCCATGTTCAAGGAAACGTATCAGGTTGCGTAGTTTTACCTGATAATCCCCTTCTTCCGTCCCTGGGCGAAACTTAATTTCTTTAACTTGAGTGCGCACCTGGTTTTTCTTAGCAGCAGCGCGTTGTTTTTTCTGTTCAAACAACACCTTGCCGTAGTCCATGATTTTGCAAACCACGACGTCACCGTCGGACATTTGCACGAGGTCAAGACTGGCTTCTTCCGCCGCTATCAAGGCCTCTTTAATAGACACAATACCGACCTGTTCACCGTCGGCACCAATCAAACGTACTTGTGACGCTTCGATCTGGTCATTGACCAGATGTTTTCCTTTTTTTGCAGACTTAATTGCAATTTCCTCAAGTTAATGTGCTACGCGCACCTAACGGCCGTAACGTTTTACATCCTGATCAAGTAGATCAACTAACGCTTCAATTGAGAAGGCGCCAAGATCTTCACCAGAACGGGTACGTACAGCCACTGTATTGTTTTCGACTTCTTTGTCCCCTACCACGAGGTGATAAGGAACCTTGTTAATCGTGTGCTCGCGAATTTTAAAGCCGATCTTCTCATTTCTCAAGTCTGCAACCGCCCTAAATCCACGTTTTTTCAACGTTTCTTCAAGATTTTTACAATATTCGGCCTGTTTATCGGTAATATTTAACACGACGGCCTGAATTGGCGACAGCCAAGTCGGGAATGCGCCCTCGTAGTGCTCAATCAAAATACCAATAAATCGCTCAAAAGAACCGAGCACTGCGCGGTGTAACATGACCGGTATTTGACGCGAGCCATCCTCCGCAACGAATTGTGCGTCCAAGCGACCAGGCATCGAAAAATCGACCTGAATGGTACCCAGTTGCCACACGCGACCGATACAGTCAGACAGTGAAAACTCAATCTTAGGTCCATAGAAAGCGCCCTCGCCGGGCAACTCTTGCCACTCGAGACCCTTGCTATCTAAAGCATCCGCTAGGGCTTTTTCGGCCTTATCCCAAATCTCATCACTGCCCACTCGCTGAGCTGGGCGGGTCGACAAGCGGTAAATCACCTCACTAAAGCCAAAGTCAGCATAGACTTCGTGCAACATATCAATGAATGCGCTGACCTCAGACTGGATTTGATTTTCAGCACAAAAAATATGGGCATCGTCCTGCACAAAACCACGCACACGCATAATGCCATGCAGAGAACCAGACGGCTCATTGCGGTGGCAAGAACCGAACTCAGCCAAACGCAACGGCAATTCACGGTAGCTCTTTAAGCCTTGGTTAAACACCTGAACGTGGCAAGGACAATTCATGGGTTTGATAGCAAATTGACGATCTTCGGTACTGATCGAGAACATACCATCGGCAAATTTATCGGCGTGACCACTGCGCTGCCAAAGGCTGTAATCAACCACCTGCGGAGTCTTAATTTCTTGATAGCCCCAATCGCGCTGCTTTTGGCGCATGTAGCTCTCAATCGATTGATAGATCGACCAACCTTTAGGGTGCCAAAACACCATGCCGGGCGCTTCTTCCTGCATATGAAACAGGTTAAGTTTTTTGCCCAACTTACGGTGGTCGCGCTTCTCAGCCTCTTCCAATCGCGTCAGATAGCCTTTCAATTCTTTCTTATTGCGCCAGGCTGTACCGTAAACGCGCTGCAACATTTCGTTCTTTGAATCGCCACGCCAGTAGGCGCCAGCCACTTTCATCAACTTAAAAACACCCAATTTGCCGGTACTGGGCACGTGGGGACCGCGACAAAGATCCATCCAATTACCCTGCTTGTAAATCGAAATCGCCTCACCCGCGGGCAAGTCTTGGATGATTTGAACTTTGTAATGCTCGCCCATGTCACGGAAAGTCTTAACGGCTAGGTCACGGTCCATGACGACACGCTGCAAAGGCAAGTCTTCCTTAACCAATTCCTCCATACGGCTTTCGATCTTGGCCAAATCCTCGGGCGTGAAGTTATGCCCGGTCGCAAAATCGTAATAGAAGCCGTCATCAATGACTGGGCCGATCGTCACCTGCACACCAGGAAAAAGCTCTTGCACTGCTTGCGCTGTCAAATGCGCGGTGGAATGGCGAATGATCTCAAGCCCCTCTTCATCGCGCTCGGTAATAATGGACAACTGTGCATCGCTTTCCATAACGAAAGAGGTATCAACCAATTCGCCGTTGACGCGGCCTGCAACAGCCGCTTTAGCCAAGCCGGGGCCAATAGACAGTGCGACGTCAGCGATGCTGACAGGGTGATCGAAGGAGCGTTGACTGCCATCGGGGAGTGTAATTACGGGCATAAGCGTATCCTGTATTCAGTGGTAACCCACACCAAGGGCTACGTGAGCGTAGCACAGGCGAGCATGCCCATGCGGCGTGAAAGGGGGGCATCGTAATTGTTCTGTATCAACAAGTAAAGCCATCGCGCCACTCACAAGCTGCAATACTGCCCACATGAAGCTACTATAAAGAACATAATAAGGAGAAGACTATGCGCCAATGGACGAAAGCGGCTGCCCTTATACTGGCCTCACTTGCGACTTGCTACGCTAGCGCCGAGGACGCACGCGCTATTGTCTCTAACGCCATGGATCGCTGGCGCGGTAACAGTTCTATCGGCAGCATGCGCATGACCATACATCGCCCTGATTGGACGCGCAGCATTAGCCTCAAAACATGGACCTCAGGTCTTGAACAATCCTTGATCCTGGTCACTGCGCCCGCCAAAGACAAAGGCAATGCTACGCTGCTGGATAAGCAACAATTGTGGTCCTATTCTCCCAAGATCAACCGTGTCATCAAAATTCCTAGCTCCATGATGAATCAAGGCTGGTTGGGCAGCGACTTTTCGAATCGCGACATCACCAGAAGCACAGACATTCTCGATCAGTATGATTTTGAACTGATTGAACGACGACAGGTAAATGACCACATCCAATACATTATTCAAGCCACACCTCACCCCGATGCCCCAGTGGTATGGGGCAAGGAAATCCTCACCATACGCGATGACTATGTCATGCTGGAACAGCTGTATTACGACCAAGACATGGCGCTAGTAAAACAGTTGCAGACCCTCGCCATTAGCACCTTTGACGGACGCCCTGTCGCCAGTCACATGCGGGTGAACCAGATCGACACCCCGGAGCAGTGGACAGACATGGAAGTCCTTGACACTCGCTTCAATGTCTCACTCCCCGACGACATCTTTACCTTAAGTCATCTACGGAGCGTGGCGCGCTAATGCCTCTGAGTCTCCGCCTCGCCTGGCGCAACCTTTGGCGCCATCAGCGCCGAACCTGGCTTACAGTCGCGGCAATGACCCTGTGCAACACGATTTTAATTTTCATGATTAGCCTTCAGGCAGGCAGCTACCTCACCATGCTGGACAATAGCTTGGCAGTATTCACCGGCCATCTTCAGCTGCAACACCCACGCTATCATGACGACCCTAAACCACGCTTCAGTGTCGCCAATGGTCGCCAATTAGCCGCCGAACTCAGAGGGCTTCCTGGCGTTAATGGCGCAGCGGCAAGAGGGCTAGGGTTTGCGCTACTTTCGAGTAGCACGCGTAGCAAAGCCATGCAGGTGATAGGCGTTGAATCAGCGTTCGAATCCAGTGTTTCGTCCATACCTGGCACCCTTCGTCAAGGGCAATATTTGAGCGACAGCACCCCCCAAGGCTTGATTCTTGGGCGTCGTAGCGCGACCCACCTCAAAGCCGAGATTGGTAGCGAAATCACCCTTTTGGGCAGCGGCCGTGACGGCTCTTTTGCCGCCAGCGTCTTGACCGTGGTCGGCATTGTCGACAGCGGTCTCGAAGAAATGGATAGAAGCACCGCCTTTATTCGCTTACAAGACTTCCAAGACATCTTTAGTTTCGGCACAGAGGTGAGCCATATAGCGTTGCGTAGCCCAAGTATCTTTGAGGTCCCTACCACTCAGGCTGGCATTGATCAGCGGATTGCCGATCATGCCACGCTTGTAAGCGTAGACTGGAATAGCCTCATGCCAGGCCTCAAGCAAGCCATCCTTTCCGACGTGGCCAGCGCCCTGTTTATCTATGCCATCTTGGTGATCGTGGTCGTTTTCAGCGTGCTGAATAACCAATTGATGGCGGTACTCGAGCGGCGCAAAGAATATGGCATTTTATTATCACTTGGGGTCGCGCATCGCCGTCTGATCGGCCTTCTTTTCGCGGAAACAGCCTTGCTGGCGGGCTTAGGACTTTTTTTAGGTCTTGTGGTGGGCGGCTTGATCAACAGTTATTTTGCCCACGCAGGCGTCTACTTCGCCGGCATGGAACAAATGGCGGAGAAATTTAATTTGCCTAGCCGGATCTATCCCATGATGCACCCTGCCACCTTATTGGCAGGCCCACTGTGTGTATTTTTTGGCAGTCTGATGGCAGCGTTTTACCCGGCCCTCAAACTGCGCAGGTTACACCCTGTGATGGCGAGGGCCGGTCTATGAGCGCCGCCCTCCCAATGCCGACATTGATCGCCATGGCCTGGCGCAATCTATGGAGAAACAGCGAACGAAGCTGGGTCATGATCGGTGCGCTAGCCATCGCGATCGCTGCCATGCTGTTTCTTATCGCCATGATGCGAGGATTGCTCAATGACATGTCACAGCAAAATCTTCGCGCCCTACCCGGCGATATTCAAATCCATCCTCACGCCTACCTCGATGACCCTGCCATCGAGTATCGCCTACCATGGCCCTCAGGAGACCTACGGCATATTTTAGATGGACCACTTGTCGCACGCTGGAGCGGTAGAATCAGCGTGGGCGCCATGATCGCCAGCGAAAGAGAAAACCGCGGCATCCAATTAATTGGTTACTTGCCCAGCCGGGAAGGCAACAGCAGCTTCAATGAACATCAACTTATCACAGGGATATGGCCCGCGGATCATGACCGTGGGGTGGTGGTTGGCGGTGCCCTACTGGACAAGCTAGACACCGATCTTGGTAAGCGAATCGTACTCACTAGCCAAGGCGCCGATGGCGAGATTGCCGAGATGGGCGCTCCCATCATTGGCGTATTTAAAGCAGAAATGGCACAAACAGAAGAACGCTTGGTGTATATCCCCCTACCAGCACTGCAGCAAATGCTCCGCAGCGGCGAAGACATACAACAAATTGCCATCTTTAGCGCCACGGATAGCGACATCCACCCATTACAAGCACATCTAAAAAACGCCCTGCCGACGGCAGACATTCAGCGCTGGGATCAGCTAAACAGCTACCTCAGCGCCATGCTCGACAGCATGGATGCCATTATCACGATCCTCATTGTAGTCATGTTCATTACTCTCGCTTTTGGTCTCATCAATACTCTCATCATGGCCATTTTTGAGCGGGTCAAAGAAATAGGCCTAATGCTGGCTCTCGGCTTAAAGCCGAGCCACATTGCCCTGATGATTTTGGCCGAGACCTGCGTCTTACTGATACTGGGCATTGTTATTGGCAATAGTTTGGCAGGTCTAGCTATTTATAGTTTGCATGACGGCATTGACCTCAGTGCGGTCGCTGAAGGTTTCGCGATGATCGGCGCCGCCCCAAGCTTAACCCCCCAGTTTTTGTGGCGCGACGTCTGGCTATGCAATGGCATCGTGATCACCCTGGGGCTGCTATGCAGTCTACTTCCGGCGTGGCGCGCCGCCCACTACTCCCCCATCGAGGCTCTCTATCGTGACTGACGCTGTTAGCTGCCACCAACTCTGCCGCCAATTTCACCAAGGTGGGCAAATTATTCACGGTCTGGATCATGTCGATCTGACGGTCGCCCCAGGTGAATTCATTTGCCTCACCGGTCCCTCAGGCTCGGGCAAGACAACACTCCTCAATGCCATTGGCGGCCTAGACACCCCGGACAGCGGGCGTATTCTCGTTGGCGGGACCTTGCTGAACGATCTAGACCAAGCCGCACTCGCTGATCTTCGATTGACGCATATTGGATTTGTCTTTCAATCTTATAACCTGATTCCCGTGCTGACCGCCCAAGAAAACATCGAATTTATTCTTTTGATGCAAGGGGTGGCGGCAAGTGAAAGACACCGTTTGGCCACGGACATGCTGCGCGAAGTTGGGCTACAGGGCCTTGGTGCACGGCGCCCGGCCGAACTCTCTGGCGGTCAGCAACAGCGAGTAGCGGTAGCTCGTGCCATTGTCAGCAAGCCAACCCTTGTCCTCGCCGATGAGCCCACTGCCAATCTCGACTCTCACACCGCCGAACAACTGATGGACCTATTCACCGAACTTAATCAACGCCACGGTACCACGTTTATTGTGGCGAGCCACGACGAAAAAGTGCAGCATTTTGCGCGCCGATTGATTCGTATGCAGGATGGAAAAATCATGGAGGACCGCCCCCTTGCGCGGCCCTAGCCTATATCTAATCATGCTCTTAGCACTTCCCTCTTGGGCAGATATTCAGCTTAACGGACACCTCAAGGGACTGAGCTATCAAGCGCTTGAACACCACCAGACCGCCTTTGCTCGGGAGGCACGCCTCAACCTCGCCGTCGATTACGAGGGCGTTTCAACACAGGTGCATGGCCAAGCCCAGCATTGTGACAGCACGCTTGCCTGTCGCGCATGGCGAATTGAACGCGCCAATATTCACTGGCGACATAACCGCTTACAGATAACCGCCGGCCGTCACGCCATTAGCTGGGGCAACGGACTGTTATTCAACCCAGTGGATGTCTTTAACCCGTTCAATCCCCTCGCCATCGATACGGAGTACAAACCCGGCACCGATATGGTACACCTGCAATATGGCTTGACCAATGGTGACGACATACAAGGCCTGTGGGTCGATCACGGCGAAGGCTCTTCGAGCGCAATGAAATACCACCACTTCAATGGTGAATGGGAGTGGGATGGCATTATCGCGATACATCGTGGCGATCGACTCTCGGCGATAGGCGCGAGCCGCCCCATAGGGCAGTGGCTTTGGCGAGGAGAATGGATGCAGCAACGCAGCCCTCGCGGCAATACGGCACAGCATGTTGTCACCAATGTTCAACGCTTTTTCGACCTTGCAGGCCAACCTGCCGGAATAACCATTGAGTGGTTTCATAACGGCTGGGGTGTTAACCAAAACAGTGACCACCAAGAAAAAGCGGAGCTGATAACGCGACGCCAGCGGGGAGAGCTGTTTACCCCAGGCAAGGACTATTTAGCCGTTTCTCTCAACCGGCAAATGCACCCTTTGTGGCAACTGGGGATGACGCACTTGAGTGAGGCGCATAATGACAGTCATATCAGTCAAATATTTTCTCACCACGACCTTTACGAAGCAGTACAATTGCGTCTTGCCGTGGTGATACCATGGCGTGACAGCCGCCTCCTAGATATGCCCTCCGAACGCTATCTGTTGGCCCAACTCGCATGGTATTTCTAGGCTAATGACCGCATGAATATTTTTCTTTACTGCCTGACCGTGCTGATTTGGGGCACCACATGGATCGCCATTAACTATCAGTACGGCAGCGTTCCCGTCGAACTATCGATAGCCTACCGATTTGGCTTAGCCTCCGCGACGCTATTCGTTATTTGCCTTTTAGCGGGCAAGTCACTGCGCTTCAATCGCCAACAACATGCGCGTATTGCCCTGCTCGCTTGCTGCATCTTTGGGTTTAACTACTTCTTTCTTTACAGCGGTCAGCAACACCTGAATTCGGCGCTCGTGTCGATTATCTTTTCGACCATGGTGATGATGAACATAGGCCATAGCCGGATCTTTTTTGGAACCCCCATCACACTTAGCACACTGTTGGGTGCCGGCATCGGAAGCGTAGGTATTGTGGTGTTGTTTTGGCCAACACTCGCCAACACACACTGGGGTGACAATGTTGCCATCGCCATTATTACCTGCCTGTGCGGCACCATGGTGGCCTCTTGGGGCAACATGATTTCGATTGGCAATCAATTGCGTGGCCTGCCAGTGCTTCAAAGTAATGCCTGGGGCATGGGCTATGGCGCCCTTCTCATGCTGAGTGTGGCACTCTTCAATGGACGAGAACTGGTCTTTGACACCTCGCCCAACTATTTAATCTCGCTGTTTTATCTTGCCATCTTTGGCAGTGTGATTGCCTTCGGCGCTTATTTTGCGTTGCTCACCCGCATCGGTACGGCCAAGGCGTCCTATGCCAGCATCCTCTTTCCTGGCATCGCCGTGGTGATCTCTACGTGGGTAGAAAACTTCCACTGGTCTTTTTACACCGTGGCGGGGTTCAGTCTCATTATGTTAGGGAACCTTATTTTGGTCACACGCTGGCCCTGGCTATTTGCCAAATTAGGCTGGGCTCGCCCCCAGTCAAACGCCACTTAATCGGGAGATATCATGACACACGCTTCACCCAATATCGTCGACGTCACTTTTGAAAACGCGCAAGCCACCTTGATTGATGAGTCCATGCTGCGCCCGGTATTGGTCGATTTTTGGGCCGATTGGTGCGCCCCCTGCAAACAATTAATGCCCGTGCTGGAAAATCTTGCCCAAGCATATAATGGCGCGTTCTTGTTGGCAAAAGTCAACGCTGATGATATGCAAGCGATCACCCAACAATTTGGCGTTCGCAGCCTTCCTACCGTCATGCTTATCCACAACGGCCAGCCAATCGATGGTTTCGCTGGCGTTCAACCAGAAAGCGTGATCCGAGAAATGCTCGATAAAGTTGTCCCCAAACCCGAGGACGAACAATTTTCTCAAGCCCAACAACAGATGTCTGAAGCACATTTTGCCGAGGCCCTGTCATTGCTTCGCGAGGCGCAAGCCAGCGCCCCTCAGCGCAGCGATATCACGATACACTTGGCGCACTGTTTAGCAGAACTTGGGAAAGTAGATGAGGCTGATAGTCAACTTCAGCGTATCGCCATGGTCGATCAGGACGCCCATTTTCAGCAGGTCAAAGCCCTCATCGAACTCAAACGTGAAGCTGCTGACACCCCTGAGATAAGAGCTCTACAGGAGCAACTGTTAGCCACGCCTGACGACCTGCACTTGCAATATCAACTAGCCCTGCAGCTGAGCCAGGTCGGGCGTGAAGCCGAAGCACTCGCGACACTTTACGAGATCCTTAAACAAGACCGTGAATTTGCTAATAACGGCGCGCGACGCACCTTCATTGATATATTAAAAGCGCTTGGCAACAAGGACCCCCTCGCCATTGAATTTCAGCGCAAACTGTATTCGTTGCTGTACTAACCACGATGACAACTCAGGATCACCACAACCCAGAGTACCGTCTTGGCATGAGCCTCGCCTTTTTAGCCTACGTGTGGTGGGGGTTTGCCCCGATTTTTTGGCATCAGCTTAACCATGTCGACGCCCTCCATGCGGTGATTAACCGCATGGCGTGGTCTGGGCCAACCTTGTTGATTTTTGTGATGTTACGCGGCGAGCTAACGCAGATATGGCACGCTACCACGACCCCCAAAATTTTGGCGCTGCTGATGCTATCAGGCTTGCTAGTATCGGTTAACTGGGGGGTTTATGTTTGGGCAGTGCAACAGGGCAACATCAAAGAGGCCAGCCTAGGTTATTACCTTTTGCCACTCGTCAATGTCCTGATAGGGTTTGTGTTTTTCAAAGAACGCCCCAACAGCATGCAGTGGACCGCCATTAGCATTGCCTCCGCAGGTATTTTGCTCATGCTTATTCGCCATGGTTACATCCCTTGGGTGGCTCTCGCGCTAGCCATAAGTTTTGGTGTGTATGGCGCGGTCAGGAAATTCACCCCAGTGGGAGCCTTGGCCGGCAATACCATGGAGTCGCTGTTGTTGGTACCCATTGCCCTGGTATGGATGCTGTGGAATCAAAGCACCGCCAGCCTGGGGGCGTTTGGTGTGACCACCGATAGCTTACTCATATTGTCTGGCGCGTTTACGGTGATTCCACTGATCAGCTATATCGCCGCGGCTCAGCGAGTGACCTTAACCAACATGAGCTTGATCTTCTATCTTGGCCCCACACTGCAAATGTTGACCGCTGTATTTCTTTATAACGAACACATTAGCGCCGATGAATGGATTGCACTTAGCTGCATCGGCGTGGCTCTCGTCATTCACACCTCTGACCTGTTACGAAAACTTCGCAGTAAATAACGAGCAATTAATAACCAACTAGGGTATGATACGCGCCTTTCGTGGCAAGATTTAGTTTCTGATGCTAATTAGCACAGGGTAGTTCGGGTGAACTTCTAAGCGATGCCACATTCTTTGCACGCTCACTGAGGTACCCCCCTGATGGAAACCCCCAATTTCGAGTCTCTCGCGCTCGACGCTCGCCTATTGAAAGCTATTGACACACTAGGCTACGAAAAACCTTCGCCCATTCAAGCCGCCTGTATTCCTCCCATGTTAGAGGGGCGGGATCTTTTGGGCCAAGCCCAAACCGGCACCGGTAAAACCGCCGCGTTTGCTTTACCCACACTCAGCATGATCGATTTATCGCTTAAAGAACCCCAAGTATTGGTACTCGCCCCTACCCGTGAACTGGCAATCCAAGTGGCCGAAGCGTTTCAGGCCTATGCCAAGTTTCTGCCCGGTTTTCACGTACTACCGATCTATGGCGGACAAAGTTTTGACACCCAATTTCGCGGCTTAAAACGCGGACCTCAAGTCATTGTAGGGACGCCTGGCCGCGTGATGGATCACATGCGCCGCAAGAGCTTAGTGCTGGATTCACTGCGCTGTTTAGTCTTGGACGAAGCGGACGAAATGCTGCGCATGGGCTTTATTGATGACGTTGAATGGGTGCTAGAACAAACCCCCGATGAACATCAAACCGCCCTGTTTTCGGCCACCATGCCCAAGCAAATTCGCTCGGTCGCCGAACGCTACCTTGACAACCCACAAGTGGTCAAAATTGAGTCCAAGACGACGACAGCCACTACCATCCGTCAGCGCTACTGGAATGTCAGCGGCATGCACAAACTCGATGCGCTCACTCGCATCCTGGAGATTGAAGAATTTGAGGCCGTCCTCATTTTCGTGCGCACCAAGACCTCAACGGTAGAACTGTCTGAAAAACTACAAGCGCGCGGCTATGCCGCCGAAGCCCTGCACGGTGACATGTCGCAACAGATGCGTGAGCGCGTGGTAGAGCGCCTAAAGGCGGGCAAACTCGATATCGTTATTGGTACCGATGTTGTGGCTCGCGGCCTCGACGTGGAACGTATCTCGCACGTTGTAAACTTCGATATTCCCTACGATACAGAGTCTTATGTTCACCGTATTGGCCGCACAGGTCGTGCGGGACGCAGCGGTGATGCCATTCTTTTCGTGGCCCCACGCGAGCGCCGCATGCTCAATGCGATTGAGCGCGCCACTGGCCAGCCGATCGAAGCGATGAACATGCCGACCGTGGGTGACATCAACGAAAAACGTGTTGAGCGATTCAAGCAAAAAATTGTTGATACTATTGCCACCGCTGATCTCGACTTGTTCTACAAGATCCTAAAAGATCTGCAAATGGAACACGACCTGCAGCCGATTAATATCGCCGCCGCCTTGGCCGCTCTTAATACAGGCTCATCGCCCTTGCTACTGAGCGAACAAGATCGTCCTCGTCGCGAGCGTGAAGAACGCAGTGGTCGTGGTGAGCGCGAAGAGCGTGGTGGTCGTGGCGAACGAGAGGAACGTGGCGGCCGTGGCGAACGCGATGGTCGCAGTGAGCGCCGCGTCCGCGGCAACGACAAGGAAGGCGACGAGAGCGTTGAAGAATTCGATAGCGAACGCTTTCGTGTCGAAGTGGGTCGCCGCGACGGCGTCAAACCTGGCAACTTGGTAGGCGCGATTGCCAATGAGGCGGGTATTTCCAGTCGCTTTATCGGCAGTATCGAAATTTACGACGATTACACCACGGTTGATTTGCCTGCTGGCATGCCTAAAGAAGTCATGGCCACGCTGCAACGCGCTATTGTCTGCAACAAACCCTTGGCTATGACCCGCGTTGGCAAGGGCGGCAAAGTGGGCGGCCCACCACGTAGCAAACCCAAAAAAGGTAGCACGGCAAATCGCAAAGCCGCGAAAGCTAATAAAGAGCGCGAGGGTTTCGCACCCAAAAAGGATCGCGACAGCTTTGCACCTAAAAAAGACCGTGAGGGTTTTGCCCCCAAAAAAGACCGCGACGGTTCTGCTCCCAAGAAGGATCGCAAACCAAAAAAATAGCGAAGCAGGCGGAGCCTTCTATACTTAGCTGAGAATGCAATCAGGGAACAGCAATGGATATTAAAGACCTGTTGAAAATCTTAGCGCTAAAAGACGGCTCCGATTTATTTTTATCGACTGGCGCACCCCCGTGCGCCAAGTTCCAAGGCACCCTCAAGCCCCTCGATAAAGTCCCCTACCAGCCCGGCGAAATAGAAAAAATCGCCAGAAGCCTTATGGACGAAGAGCAAAATAAAGCCTTCGACCACGACCTAGAGATGAATCTTGCGATTTCGCTCCCCAACATTGGTCGCTTCCGCATCAACATTTTCAAACAACGCAACGAATGGTCCATCGTCGCGCGCAATATTAAAACCGAGATCCCCAAGTTTGACGACCTTGGCTTACCTGAGGTGTTAAAAGACGTCATCATGGCCAAGCGCGGCCTAGTGCTGTTCGTCGGCGGCACGGGCTCGGGCAAATCCACCTCATTAGCGGCGCTCATCGACCATCGCAATAGTAATAGCGGCGGCCACATCATTACCATTGAAGACCCCGTTGAATACGTCCACAAACATAAAAAAAGTATCATTAACCAACGTGAAGTCGGGGTAGATACACGCAGCTTTCACAATGCCCTAAAAAACACCTTACGGCAGGCACCTGATGTTATTTTGATCGGTGAAATTCGCGATCGAGAAACCATGGAACACGCCATGGCTTTTGCCGAAACAGGTCACCTTGCGATCTCGACCCTGCATGCCAACAACGCCAACCAAGCCCTTGACCGCATCATTAACTTTTTCCCAGAAGAACGGCGCAATCAGTTATTGCTCGACCTAGGCCTCAACTTGCGCGCCTTCGTCTCGCAGAGACTGATCCCCACGGTGGATGGAAAACGCTGCGCAGCCATTGAGATTCTACTGGGCACCCCCAGTGTGCAAGAACTGATTTGGCGTGGCGAAATCGAAGGAATCAAGGAAATAATGCATAAATCGCGCGAATTAGGGATGCAAACCTTCGATCAGGCCTTGATCAATTTGTATAAACAAGGAAGAATCACACTGGATGAAGCGCTGAAAAATGCAGACTCTGCCAATAACGTGCGGCTTCAAATAAAATTAGAAAGTAATAGCGCAGGCAGTTCTAACACAGCCATGTCATTACAGCTTGATCCCATCAAGGACGATGAAGATGAAGAAGAATAGGCCGCCACCGAGTGATGAAAACGCGTTCCAAACTAACACTAGCCACCGTTGCGCTCAGCCTTTTGGTCTTGAGCCTGCTGGTTTTATTGGCGAATAGTCAAGATAAGATAAGCCGTGACGCCACCGATTTAGTAGATCGCCAAGTTCGCCTTTTGGAGGAAGTGAATACCCTTTACGACCTCATTAACCGCGAACTCATCGCCACCAATCGCTTGATGGCAGACGTCGATCTTGCGCTGTTCATGACACAGCACACCATGGTCCACGAAAATCTAGAAGCCAGTTTGAACCGATTAAACCAACTGGGCATAGACGCAAAAATGCTGGACGGCATCGAACGCCACACCATTGAATACCATCGAGCCATAGATCAAGCCGTTACTACCATTCTTCAGTCCGGACAAGACGCCAAGCAGCAAGTTGCTCTCATTAGTCACGTTGACACGCTTCAACACATATCCTATGAACTCGAAGCTCTAATTTTGTTGCTGCGTCAATCCATTACAGCGGATATCGATCAAACACGACAAACCATCAGCAACGAAAGCCAACAGATGTTTCTTGATGCGATCTTTCTTGGCGTATGCATGATGGCCATATTATTGGTGCTGTATCTGAACTTGGCTGCACTTCGCAAATCGCACAAGCAACAACGTGCGCTGAGCTATTTTCCCCAACGCGCACCAGAGGGCATGCTCACCATCAATGAACAGGGCAAGGTTCTTTATGCCAATCCCCGCGCGCACAAACTTATCGCGGAATTTGGTTTCAGCCGCCACGATCTTGAAAAGTTACTTCCCTCGTCCATCGAGGCTTCGATAGCTGATCTAAAAAGTGGCGCCACCGATACCGCGACATGGAACCACCGAGTCAATGGCACCACCTTTGATACTACGCTGCAATGGTTGCGGGATGTTAATCAGGGCCATGTCTACCTCCACGACGTCTCCCGCACGGAGGCATTACAGAAGCGACTTAACTACCTCGCCTATTTTGATCCCCTAACCAAGCTGCCCAACCGTCGCCGCTTTGAAGAAGAGATTGATAACATCATATCCCTTAACAAGTATGGCGAGCCGCAGCGATGGGCTGTGGGTTTAATTCGTTTGGATCGATTCGCGCATGTCACCACGGGGCATGGGTACAACGTTGGTGACATGCTATTAGCGGCTTGTTCGCAGCGATTATCCGATGCGCTCCACGACTACCACGACGCCCATTTATTTCGTTTTGATGGTGCCCGTTTTGGTATTTTGGCGCTAGCGTCGCAGGGCACAGGGATTGCCAAGGCCCTCAATAAATCGATGGAAAACCCTCTTATTGTGGATGATGTGTCCTTTTATCTGACGCTTTCGATGGGCTACACGATTACCCCGGGCGAAGATGATTCCGTGGCGAAGCTCATTACTAATGCTGGCGCTGCCCTCGAAACGGCCTCCGAGCGAGGCGGCAACGATGTTATTGAATTTACCAACGAGATGCGAACGCGCGAACTGAAATGGCTCAACATGGAAATTGCTCTGCGCCAGTCCTTGTTTGCGGGGGAACTAGACGTCTTTTACCAACCCCAAATTAATAGTATTGATGGTTCTCTCGTGGGGATGGAGGCCTTAGTTCGCTGGCGCCAAGCCAATGGGGAATTTATACCGCCCAGTGAGTTCATCCCTCTCGCTGAACGCATAGGGTTGATCGTGGTACTCGGCGAGTGGGTATTACACAAAGCGTTTGCGCAGGCAGCCCATTGGCAAAAGGTCTTCGGCAAAGGCTGCACCATGGCAGTGAACATCTCGACCAAGCAATTTAATCATGTGCACTTTTTAGACATGCTTAGAAACGCCCTTGACACGACCGGCGTTGATCCAAACATTATTGAAATTGAAATCACAGAATCTGTGATGCTGGACAATCACGACTACGCCATGCAAATTATCAGCGTGATGAAAGACATGGGCTTTTCGATCTCGATTGACGATTTTGGTACCGGATATTCGTCGATGAGCTATCTCAAAGATCTGCCCGTCGACAAGATAAAGATCGACCGCGCTTTTGTGATGGGAATAAGCTTGGAAGACAACGATAATCAGCTACGCGACAAGGCCATCGTCGCGTCCATTGTAGAGCTCGGTCACAACCTCAATATGAAAGTCATCGCCGAAGGCGTCGACAACTCTGAGCAGGTAGATTTTTTGCGCAAGGTGGGTTGCGATTACTTCCAAGGCTTCTTGTTTAGCCAACCCATCCCTGCCGATCAGATGGAAGACTATATTAATGAGCAATTGAGCCTGGCTTCAACGTCTCGTTAATCTTCGTCGATCTGACCGTGCATACCTGCACGCGGCATACTGGGGAACAGGGATATATTACTTCCCTTGGACTCAGAAATTTTAACCGAACCGCGTTTCTCTACTTCATCGATGCGAATAATGGCATGCATAGGAATAAAGCTTCGCTTCACACCGGTAAATTCATTTTTGAGCTTTTCTTCTGAGGGATCAATCAAAATACCCGAGCGCTCACCAAAGACATATTCCTCCACCTCGATAAATCCATACATATCGCTCTGGTAGATTTGTTCTACATACAATTCGAACACTTCGTTTTGGTTATGAAAAACGACCTTATACATAGACGCTGTATCAATCTCGCTACTTGGATGGAAAAGGGCGGCAATAATAGCACAACTGTTCAAATAAAAATCAATCTCGTCCCTGTCATCGCGTGAGATTCAACGATATAATTGCCCACCTTTTGAGCAAGACACAGGTATACAGAGCCCCATGGCAACCAAAAAGCTTTACATTCAAACCCACGGCTGTCAGATGAATGAGTACGATTCATCGCGCATGCGCGATCTGCTAGGTGAAACTCACCAGCTAGAATCGACCGACAATCCTGAGGAAGCAGATGTCATTCTGCTCAACACCTGTTCTATTCGTGAAAAAGCCCAGGAAAAGGTGTTCCATACATTGGGTCGCCTGAAACGCTTAAAAGACAAGAACCCTGATCTCGTGATTGGGGTGGGTGGCTGCGTGGCCAGCCAAGAGGGTGAAGCGATCAGTAAGCGCGCGCCCTATGTCGACATGATTTTCGGTCCTCAAACCATCCACCGCTTACCCGAGATGATTGACGCATCACGCAATAATCCTCAAGGGCCGGTGGTCGTCGACGTGACCTTCCCAGAGATTGAAAAGTTTGATCGTCTGCCCGACCCTAAAGTCGACGGCCCTAGTGCGTTTGTCTCCATCATGGAAGGCTGCAATAAGTACTGCACGTTTTGCGTTGTTCCCTACACCCGCGGCGAAGAAGTTAGCCGCCCCGTGGACGATGTGATCTTTGAAATTGCCCACTTGGCCAATCAAGGAGTACGTGAAGTGAATCTTCTAGGCCAAAACGTTAACGCCTATCGCGGCGCTACCCACGATGGCAATATTGTTGATCTCGCAGAATTGATCACCATGGTCGCTAAGGTAGATGGCATTGACCGGATACGCTACACAACATCCCACCCGGTAGAATTCAGTGATGCATTAATTGATGTTTACGCCGAGGTGCCTGAACTGGTATCGCATCTTCACCTACCGGTCCAAAGCGGCTCGGACCGGGTGCTTGCTCTGATGAAACGCGGTCACACCGCATTAGAATACAAGTCTAAACTGCGCCGTTTACGTAAGATTCGCCCCGACATCAGCTTTTCCTCAGACTTTATTGTGGGCTTCCCCGGCGAGACCGAGAAAGACTTTGAAGACACCATGAAACTGATCACCGATATCGGCTTTGATACCAGTTTTAGCTTTGTTTACAGCGCACGCCCCGGCACACCGGCGGCCGACCTCGTGGATGACACCCCCGAAGACGTCAAAAAGCAGCGTCTAGCTTTATTGCAACATCGTATATTACAGCAGGCCGCCGAGATCTCTCGCCGCATGGTTGGCACCGACCAAGTCATATTGGTCACGGGTGAATCGAAAAAACAACTGAGCCAATTACAAGGTCGCACCGAGAATAATCGCGTGGTCAACTTTTCTAGCGATGACACCTCACTGATTGGCAAATTTGTGAAAGTGCGAGTCCATGAAGCCCTGCCCAATTCCTTGCGTGGCGACTTAGTGGACGTAATCGGCTAGTTTGACTATTTTTTAATCAGCACTATTCAAACGCCGATAGGGCGTTTATAGTGATGTGACGACTTTATAAAGGGTAAGCAATCCGCTTGAACGACAGTGCAACCAGCAGGGACTTTGTCCTTGAACCTAGCGATATCGAACGCCTCGCCAATCTGACGGGGCAACTTGATGAACATCTGAAGCAAATCAGTAAGCGTCTTAACGTCACGGTTAGCAATCGCGGCCACCATTTCCGCGTCCAAGGGAGTGATGCGGCGGTGCAAGCCGCGAGAACGTTACTGCAACAGCTCTATAAAGAAACCGCTACGACGGAACTGACACCCGAGATGGTGCACCTGCATTTGCAAGAAGCCGGCTTAGAAGTACTGCTTGAAGAGAGCGAGGAAGCACAGCAACAAATTCCCGTTATCAAAACACGTCGCAGCATGATCAAATTGCGCGGCAAAAATCAAGCCGCCTACGTGAAAGCCATTCAAACCCACGATATTAACTTTGGCATTGGTCCTGCAGGCACGGGTAAGACCTACCTCGCTGTCGCTTGCGCGGTCCAAGCCCTTGAACGTGAAGAAATTCGCCGTATTTTATTGGTGCGCCCAGCGGTTGAAGCCGGTGAAAAGCTGGGATTTTTACCCGGCGACCTCAGCCAAAAAATCGATCCTTACTTGCGTCCGCTGTACGATGCTCTGTATGAAATGCTGGGTTTTGAAGTGGTAGGTAAGCTTATTGAACGCAACATTATTGAGGTAGCGCCGTTGGCCTATATGCGTGGCCGCACACTCAATAATTCGTTCATCATTTTGGATGAAAGCCAAAACACGACCAAAGAACAGATGAAAATGTTTCTAACCCGCATTGGCTTTGGTTCCACGGCGGTCATCACAGGCGATGTCACCCAGATCGACCTGCCCCGCGGCACCCAATCCGGCCTGACCCATGTCAGCAAGATATTGCATGAGGTTGAAGGCATATCGTTTACCCATTTTGGCTCGCGCGACGTGGTTCGCCACCCCTTAGTACAACGCGTGGTTGAGGCGTACGATCGCTTTGAAAGCGAAGAGACACTGGTTGTCCGAAGCAAAGACCGCGCCACGAAATAATCTCATGCAGCACGATATCGACATACAATTCGCTTGCGACGATGACACCCCCGACGAGGAGTCGTTTAGGCGTTGGGCCACGGCTGCGCTTGCGGAACAATCCCACCCCCGAGAGATGACGATACGCCTCGTTAATGAAGAGGAAATTCGTCAACTCAACCGCGATTATCGTGGCAAAGACTACGCCACCAACGTGCTCTCTTTTGAAGTAGACCTTCCTCCTGAATTAGATCTACCACTCCTGGGCGATATCATTATTTGTCCAGGCGTTGTTCGCCGTGAGGCGATTGAACAACATAAACCATTGGACGCCCATTGGGCACACATGGTGATTCATGGCACCTTGCATTTGCAAGGATATGACCATATTAATGATAGCGATGCCGAGGTCATGGAATCCTTGGAAATAGCCATTATGAAGCAGCTAGGCTATGCTGACCCCTATAACAACGGAGCACAACACCCCAATGAGTGAAGACCGATCTAGCAACGATCTAGGCGATAAGTCCTGGATCGAAAAAATTTCAGCCGCTTTTTCAGCCGAACCCAAAAGCAAGGCTGATCTCATCGAACTACTCGACATGTCGCACAGCAACGATTTGATCGATAGCGATGCACTCAACATTATTAAGGGCGCTCTCGAAGTGGCGGAGCTTCAAGCACGTGACGTGATGGTACCGCGTCCACAGATGGTCATTTTACGTGACGACTGTGAACGCAAAGATTACCTACAAGTCATCGTCGAATCTGGCCACTCCCGCTTCCCAGTGGTAGGCGAAAACATCGATGAAGTTCGCGGCATTCTTCTCGCCAAGGATATCCTCCCAACGCTGATCAACGGTGGCGAGAATACGAAATTATCTGATCTAGTGCGCCCCGCCGTTTGCGTTCCCGAAAGTAAGCGCCTCAATGTCTTGCTGCGCGAATTTCGCGAGAATCGCAATCACATGGCCATAGTTATCGACGAATACGGCGGCGTGTCTGGGCTGATCACTATTGAAGATATTTTGGAAGAAATTGTCGGTGAGATTGAAGACGAGACCGATGAAGACAGCGATATCTTTATTCGCAAAGTTAACGATAAAGACTACGTTATCAAGGCACTCACACCGATCGATGATTTCAATGATTACTTCAAATCTCAGCTCGACGATAGCGAGTACGAAACCATTGGTGGTCTCATCATGCAGAGCTTTGGCTACATGCCCAAGCGCAACGAGATCACAGAAATCAACGGATTTACCTTCCGCGTGGTGAACGCCGATAATCGCCAACTGCACCTGCTTCGATTGAGCCTAGAAGGTTAATCGTTGATGTGGCTGCAACGCCATAAACACGCATTTGCCGCCCTCTTGGGCGGCATTGCTATTAGCCTATCGCTGGCGCCCCTTCATTGGTGGCCATTGTCCTTTGCTGGGGCGGCGCTTATTTTCTGGAGCATTGAAAACACCCCTATTAAGCGTTCTCCGTGGGTAGGTTGGTGGAGTGGCATGGGCCTTTTTGGCAGTGGCGCCTCCTGGGTATATGTAAGTATTCACTACCACAGCGACACCCCAGCCCTTCTAGCGGCGATAATGACATTTATCTTTTGTGCTGGACTGGCATTGCTGCCAGCGGCCATGGCTTGGATTTACGCCCGCTTCTTTCGACAAAGCGCTGCCCGCCTGTTCAGTTTTACCGCACTATGGGTGCTATTCGACGCTTTGCGCGGTGTCATTCTCACCGGCTTCCCTTGGCTGTATGTGGGGACTGCTCACACCGACAGTCCTCTCGGTGGGTTATTCGCCGTCATCGGTGTTAACGGCGTCACCGCATTAACTGTAATGATGGCTACCCTGCTTGTATCAGCCCCTCAGTACCCGCGGCGAACAACCGCCCAAGCGATCTTTGTCGCCATACTCATCGCTGGTGCCAGCCACATCGATCGAGGCATCCGGCCGATTGACAGCGCCTCCATCACCGTCGGTATCGCACAAGGCAACATTGCCCAAGAAGAGAAATGGAAGCCGGAAAACGTGCGCAGCACCCTGAGCACTTACACCTCGTTAACCGAAGCCCTGTGGGATAGCGACATTATTATTTGGCCCGAATCAGCGATTACCATCGATTATTGGCGCGCAGCGAGCTTCCTGAATGCCATGCACGACATAGCCACCATGGAAAACAGCACCCTGATCACGGGGATTCCCTATATTAGCCCTGAGGGCGATAACATTCATAATTCCCTCACCGCCGTGGGCATGGGCGAAGGGTTGTATCACAAGCAAAAATTAGTGCCCTTTGGCGAATATGTCCCATTGGCTGACATCTTGCGCGGCACTCTAGCGTTTTTCGATTTACCCATGTCAAGCTTTGATCGTGGCCAGCCTCAACAAGCGCTTTTACGAGCGGGAGAATTCCGCCTAGCGCCCTTTATTTGTTATGAAATGGCCTACAGTGAACTGGTCAGAACCCAGTTGCGCGACGCCAACTTCATCGTCACTGTGAGCAATGATGCTTGGTTTGGGCGCTCATGGGCACCGTGGCAACATCAACAAATTGCCCGTGCTCGGGCGATGGAAACGGGCAGATATGTGCTGCGCGCCACCAACAATGGCATTTCATCGATCATCAACGAGAAGGGGACGTTGATCGCCACAACCCCACAGTTCGAACCCACGACCTTACAGGCGCAGGCGTTGCCGATGCAGGGTGAAACACCCTATGTTCGCTGGGGCTCTATGCCGCTGTGGCTTTTGGCTGCCGCCATGCTCCTCGGGCAAAGCGCCTTCATACGCGGGCAAAGACACACAGAGACGTGAGTTTCAACTACCGTTCGTCCCCTTGATTGGGGTAAAATCACCACTTTTCGCTGCATAGCGTTACACTTCAGCACTGAGTCGAGACATGGATCAGCATTACAAACCCGAAGAGATTGAATCACAGGTACAGGACTACTGGCGCAGTCACGACTGCTTTAAGGTTGAGGTAGACCCCAGCAAAGAAAAATATTACTGCCTGGCGATGTTTCCCTACCCGAGCGGCAAGCTGCACATGGGCCATGTTCGCAATTACACGATCGCCGATGTTATCTCACGCTACCAACGCATGCTCGGCAAAAATGTGCTGCAACCGATGGGGTGGGACGCGTTTGGACTGCCCGCTGAAAATGCGGCGATAAAACACCACACCGCGCCCGCGAAATGGACCTACGCCAATATTGACTACATGAAACACCAGCTCAACCAGCTAGGCTTCGCTTACGATTGGTCGCGCGAACTTGCCACATGCACACCACAGTACTATCGCTGGGAGCAGTGGTTCTTTACTCGCTTGTATGAGAAAGGTCTGGTCTACAAAAAAACCTCGGCTGTGAACTGGTGCCCGAATGACGCCACCGTACTCGCTAATGAGCAGGTCATCGATGGCTGTTGCTGGCGCTGTGATACCCCTGTAGAGCGCAAAGAAATTCCCCAGTGGTTCATTAAAATCACCGCCTATGCCGAGGAACTGCTTCAAGACCTCGACCAACTCGATGGCTGGCCTGAGCAAGTGCGGACCATGCAGCGCAACTGGATTGGCAAGAGCCGCGGCGTAAACATGAGTTTTCCGCTGGCATCGCCCATTGCTGGTTACCAAGCGATCGACGTGTACACAACACGCCCAGACACGCTGATGGGGGCCACCTATGTCAGCGTGGCGCTCGACCATCCTGTCGCCAAAGCAGCTGCTGAACAAAACCCCGCATTGGCCGCATTCTTGGCGGAGAACAAGCAACAATCCGTAAACGAAGCGGCCATGGCTACCATGGAAAAACGCGGCATGGATACCGGTATCGTCGCGCAACACCCCCTGAGCGGTGAATGGGTACCTGTGTGGGCGGCCAACTATGTACTGATGGATTATGGCTCGGGTGCTGTCATGGCTGTACCCAGTCACGATGAACGCGACTTTGAATTTGCCAACAAGTATCAATTACCTATCGTTCAAGTCGTCGCCTCAACACTTGCCAGCGACCCCGCCTTTGATGCGACACAATGGCAGGAATGGTACGGCCGCAAAACCGATACTGTCACCATGCATTCTGGTGAGTTCGACGGTCTTGGCTTTGACGCGGCATTTGAGGCTATTGCCAATGCTCTGCAGGCCAAAGGCCTCGGAGAGGTGACAACCAATTTCCGTTTACGTGATTGGGGTGTGTCGCGCCAACGCTACTGGGGCGCTCCCATTCCTATGCTCAACCTGCCTGAGGGTGGCGAAATTCCTGTACCGGCGGATCGCCTGCCCGTGTTACTCCCTGAAGACGTTGAACTGGATGGTGTGACATCGCCCATCAAATCTGATCCTGAATGGCGCAAGACACAACTCAACGGCCGTGCTGTTGAGCACGAGACTGATACCTTCGACACCTTTATGGAGTCGAGTTGGTATTATGCGCGCTACACTTGCCCCAACTACGAAGGCGGCATGCTTGATAGCGAGGCTGCCAACTACTGGCTCCCAGTGGATCAGTATATTGGGGGGATTGAGCACGCCATTTTGCACCTGTTATACGCCCGCTTCTTCCACAAACTGATGCGCGATGAAGGTTTGGTCAACAGTGACGAACCCTTTACCCGCCTCCTTTGCCAAGGCATGGTACTGAAAGATGGCGCCAAAATGTCGAAATCGAAGGGCAATACGGTAGATCCGCAAGCGTTGATTGAGACTTACGGTGCTGATACGGTGCGTTTGTTTACCATGTTTGCAGCGCCGCCGGAGCAATCATTAGAGTGGCAAGACTCAGGCGTAGAAGGCGCTCACAGATTTTTACGTAAACTCTGGAAACAGGTTGCCAGCTTTAAAGAGCGCGGCAGCGAACAGCGCATTGAACTCGAACAACTGAACGATGCTCAACGTACCGTTTACCGCAAGACACATGAAACCATCGCCAAAGTAAGCGATGACTTTGGTCGTCGCCAAACGTTCAATACCGCCATTGCTGCGGTGATGGAACTACTCAACGATATAGCCAAGTTAGCGAACAGTGACGATAGCCACGCCGGTGTGGAACGCGAGGCGTTAGAAACAGCGGTACTTTTGCTGAGCCCGATCACGCCTCATATTAGTCACCATCTGTGGTTGGCTCTTGGCCATCAAGGGGCTGTCATTGATGTAGATTGGCCCGTTGTTAATGAGCAAGCACTGGTGCGCGAGAGTATTGAACTGGTTGTGCAGGTGAACGGTAAATTACGCGCGAAAATCCAGGTGGCAGCCAGCGCGAGTCGAGACGAGGTGGAGCGTATCGCCCTCGCTGATGACAACGTGCAGCGCTTTACCGAGGACAAAACCGTCCGCAAGGTCATCGTGGTACCAGGCAAACTCGTCAATATCGTGGTTGGCTAACGTGACCTTCCTCCGCCGAACCTTAGTTATCCTGCTGTTATTCACATTGAGTGCTTGCGGTGGATGGCACCTGCGCGGAAGTCAAACGGATAACATTGATACCCGGTTTAGTTTAACCATTGAGGGTGGCAGCCCAGAGATGCGCGCCGCTCTCTATCGCTATGCGAGCCTTAATCGCCTCAAAACCACCGATATCGGTGGCGATATTCGCATCAATCTCCACAGCGACGTCTATCGTCGTCGCCTTCACAGCGTGGGTGTGAACGAACAGCCCACTGAATTTATGTTGATCTATGACATGGTAGTGAGCGCTCAGCATAGCGGCCAAGCCCTGTTTGAAAATGCGAATATGCGACGCGAAAATATCTTTGCCTACAACAGTGAAAACCCCCTCGCTGGGGATAACGAAGCGCAGTTGTTGGTCGAAGAAATGCGCAACGACCTGGCACGTCAATTAATTCTTCGCGCGATACGCCAAGTGAATCGGAGCGAGTGATGCAGCTGCGGCCCGATCAGCTAGACAAACATCTGGCCGGCGACCTTAAGCCCATCTACTGGATTCATGGCAACGAGACACTGGTGGTCCTTGAATGCCAAGAGACCCTGCGCCGCCATTGCCGGGACAAGGGCATCCTAGAACGGGATGTCTACCATGTCGACAATCCCAACCAGTTCAACTGGGACTCTTTGGCCGACGCCAATGCCAGTTTGTCGTTATTTGGCGATCGCAAGGTCATTGAACTGCGCTTGAACGGCAGCAAAGTGGGCGACCAAGGATCCAAAGCCTTGCTGGCTTATGCCGCTAATGCCAACCCTGACAACGTGCTCATCATCTCGTCACCACGCCTCGAGAAAGCCCAACACAACAGCAAGTACTTCAAAGCAGTTCAAGCGGCCGGTGCCACTATTCAGGTGTACGACATAGGGAGCGATGACCTACCTGCCTGGCTGAGTGCACGCGCCGGTGCGCGTGGCCTTCACCTCACACACGAGGCTTGTCGCTTGATGGCCGATCGCGTGCAAGGCAATTTGCTAGCCGCCGCGCAGGAGATAGACAAACTGCTGATGGCAGGTCACACCCACGTGGACGCCGAGACGGCCGCAGCCTTAGTGGCCGACAGCGCCCGCTTCAGTGTTTTTACGATGGTCGATGCAGCCATGGCTGGTGACAGCAAATGTTTAACGATTTTAGAGTACCTGCGCGCAGAAGGTAACGACGCTGTCAGCACGGTAATGGCACTGGCGAGGGACATTCGTATTGGCCTTGAAATCATGGAAGGCTTGGAACGCGGCCAACGACTCGACGGCCTGATGCGAAACCTTCACCTCTGGTCGTCTAAAACATCTATTTATCAACGCTTCAGCCAACGCATGAATGTACGCAAAGCGGCGCGATTACTTCAGCAGTGCAAGGAAGTGGAGCATATGAGCAAAGGCATGGCCGACGGTGACCCTTGGATAGGCATCGGCCGTATCATGCTCAATATGTGTCGCTAAACTAACACCACGCCTGACTAGGATCAGCCAAAAGCACAGGATCCGGGCGAATCCCCGCTGGAATGTGTCGGCGCGCCATCATAAAGTCCGCGGGGCGATTCACAGCATCTACCGCGATTAAGCGCCCCTCGTGCAGGTAAAAGACGGCAAACTGCCCACTGGCGGGCTCGCCACGCAAAACGGTTTGATCATAGCCGATGGAAAGACCGGCGGTTTGCAATTTAATGTCGTATTGGTCCGACCAAAACCAAGGCAAGGCGTCATGGGCTATGGGCTTACCAACAATGGTAGCGGCGGCCACTTTGGCTTGCTCATTGGCATTCGGCACCGACTCTAAACGCAACCTAGTGTGATACAAAGCATTAGGGTGATTACTGCAATCGCCAATGGCCAAAATGCGTGGATCACTCGTTGTGGTCGTCTCATCCACCACAATCCCGTTATCACACGCCAATCCAGCCTCTTCAGCTAATTCCACGTTGGGCAGGACACCGATTCCAGCCACTAAGGCATCGAATCCAATGGTTTGACCATCTTTCAACTGTGCTATCCACCCCGCACCGTCTGGCTGGATAGATGCCAACATCGCATTAACGCGAACATCGACACCATGAGAGCGGTGCAACGCAGTAAAAAAGTCACTCATGGTATCGCAGGTGACCCTGGCCAAAACTCGGGGCTGTGCTTCCAGCACTGTGGCTATCGCCCCCAACTGCACGGCCGAGGCCGCGAGTTCAAGACCAATATACCCCGCCCCCACTAACAGTAATCGCGCACCAACCCGCAGTGTTTGCTTGATGGCGTGAGCATCGTCTAGTGTGCGAAGGTAATGCACCTGATCTGCGGGATAGCCCGGAATCTCGAGTCGCCGAGGACGTGTACCGGTCGCGATGATCAGGTAGTCGTAGGCCTGTCGATCGCCACTCACTTTGACCACCTGCTGACGCTCTCGATCAATCGCTACCACTCGGGTGTTTAGACGAATGTCAGCGCCAATCTTTGCATACATCGCGGCGTTTTTAATGGCTAACGAGGCCGCATCCAGATCAGTTTTAAGAAAGGCCTTAGATAAAGGGGGACGCTGGTAGGGCAGATAGGGCTCGTCACTCAGCATGACAATTTGCTCACGCCAGCCCATCTGATACAACGCGACCACAGCTTCAGCGCCAGCGTGTCCGCCACCAATCACAACAACCGTTCTCGTCACAACCCTCTCCTTTACGTTCCGCCATAGTATGTTACGCGTTCATAAAAGCAATAAAAAAGGCGATCTTGCGATCGCCCAGCACAGGAGATTAACCTTCTCTTCCATGAAAACAACCTCAGGCTATCACACGCCATCTCAATAATATGTGACGTTGCTCGCAAGTTTCACGCTGCATGACTTGACATTATGTAAAGCTTTATTTACTTTATGTAAAACTTACTTAAACAGGAATGCAATATGAACAGCGTTCAACGCACGAAACATCTGGCTCTTTGGACAGGCTTATGGCTGATCACTCAAGCCGCGGCAGCGTTTGGCCCACATTACCTTTGGCCAGGTAATAGCGCTGCCACATGGCTAGCTGTTGCTCTCACTTTAGCGACCGGTTGGGGCATGGTAAGAGCCAACATCTTACAGATCTTGGCTCTCGACGAACTACAGCAACGAATACAGCTTGAGTCCATGGGCGTCACCCTCGGGCTAACGCTCATCGTAGGTTTAGCCTACTCACTTTTAGATACCACAAACCTTATCCGTCATGATGCTGAAATCAGTGTTTTGGTGATCTTTATGGGCCTTTGCTATGTAGCGAACCTATTGCTTGCTCAAAGGCGCTATGCATGAAAAACCGCTTAAAAGTATTGCGCGCCGAGCGTGACCTCACCCAGCAGGCACTGGCCGAACAACTTCAGGTGTCACGCCAAACTATCAACGCCATAGAGAAAGGTAAATTTGACCCCAGTCTGCCACTTGCGTTCGCGATGGCAAAGTTGTTTGCATGCCGTATCGAGGATATCTTTAGTGAGGATCTCGACTAACGACACTGCCCTGCCATGGCGGCACGATAAAAGGCGAGCTCAGCCAGCAAGGCACTGACATTATTTTGTCGATGTCGAAAGCCGTGTCCCTCGTCCGCGAAATACAATGTCTCAGCGTGGCCGCCGATGGCCTGTATAGCTGCCGCCATACTCGCGGTCTGCTCGGGGGTCACTACCTTGTCTTGCAAACCCTGAAAAAATATCACTGGCGTTCGGATGTGCGCCGCGCGCCGCGCCGGTACTCGCGCTTGATAAACCGGATCACTGTCATCCATGGGCCCCAACAACCACGGTAAATAGTGACTTTCAAATTTATGGGTGTGAGTATGCAGTCGTGCCGGATCTGACACCCCAAAGTACACCCCCGCCGCACAGAACGCATCACTGTCGAGCAGGGCCATTAAAACGCTATATCCCCCCGAGCTGCGACCACGAATAAAGATACGATCCCGATCCACCAAGTCTTGGGTGATCAAGTGATCAATACTGGCATAGATATCCTCAACATCGAGAATCCCCCATCGATGTTCTAGCTGCATGCGATACTCGCGCCCTTGATTGCTCGAGCCTCGATAATTCAAATCGAACACAGAGAAGCCGTGGTCATTCCAAAACTGAAAGAGCGGATTGTATACAGGATAGCAAGCCGCCGTGGGACCACCGTGGAGATTAATCAACAGAGGCGCCGGACCGTTCACCCCAGTCGCGGCATACCAGTAGCCACTGACTGACTGCCCCTCAACCTGAAACACCTTATGGGTTGGCGCCTCCGTGAGACGAGCATCTGGCGGCAGAGGAACCGTCCAAAGTGGTTGCCACTGTCCCTGCTGAAAACGGCTAATCTGAGCCGTGCAATGCGGGCCAGCGTGGATCATCACCAGCTGATCTTGATGAACAACCAACTCACGAATTTGAGTCACTGCCGGCAAATCACACCGCTTATCATTGCACCAGAGCGTTACCCCGGTCGCCTCAAAATGCACTGTCCACCACTGTTGATGGCAATCTACACCGTATAACAAATGGCCTGTTTGCCAAGGGGCATTGGCCAGATCGGCATTGGCCTGGCGGACAACCTGCAAGGCATGCCCTTCATAGCGGTAAAGTTGCCAAAAACCGTCCTTGTCATCTAAGAATAACAGCCCACCCTCTGCATCAAAGCTCGGCATTTGTACCGCGGAAGCGGGCTGTCGTACACATTCGACATCGACCAGTCCATGAGCGTCAAGCCTTGCCCACCAAAGACTTGTCTGGGTCCAGGGTTGCTGAGGATGCTGCCAACTCACCCAGCCAACACGCTCACCCGGCCCGACAGTCAAACCGGCGTAAAAGTCCTCCCCTTCTCGTAATACTTGTCGGGTGCCCTGCGGGTCAAATACCACCAAACGATGCACACCACGCCATTCTTCAATCGCGATAACACGACCGTCATCCATCATCGTCGGCTCGCTATAACGAGCACCCGTTTGTCCCGCAAACGGCTGAGGTGCATCGCCATTGAATGGCGACCAGTAATGCAACTGTTGACTCGCTTCAGCGATGTAGATAATGCCCTCACCGGCAAAGCACCATGCGCGCGCGCCATACTCGTTCACCGTGCTACGTATCGATACGCCACTGGACAAAAGGCGCACCACCGTTCCTTGGGAGAAATAACAGAAGATCTGTTTGCCCTCAGCGTCGGGGGCATGCTCTAGCCAGGCAATCAATCCGTCGGAACGGACCTGGCATTGTGACAAGCTAGCACTGGCGCTACAGGCGGCTTGGGCGGTCATTACCACGGTGTTTATTCCTTGAGAAATAAACGTGAATTACGGCTGTTGCGATACAGGAAGTGGTCATTATCCGTGGCTATCATATCGGCATCGCGCTTGCGCGCGCCGGTGACTAACGCATGATGGGGTGACTTGCTACACACCGGATCAGTATTGGCGGCCTCGCCGGTGAGCATAAACGCTTGGCAGCGGCACCCGCCAAAATCTTTGTCCTTCTCGTCACAACTGGCACAAGGCTCTGGCATCCAAGCATCACCTCTGAAATGGTTAAAGCCCGGGCTCTGATACCAAATGTCCTCCAGAGGTTGTTCTTTCACATTGGGAAATTCAATGGGCAGCATGCGTGCGCTATGGCAAGGCAAGGCCACACCGTCTGGCGCCACCGTCAAAAACATGGCTCCCCAGCCATTCATACACGCTTTTGGACGCTCTTCATAATAATCGGGCGTCACAAAAATGAGTTTGATTGAACGCCCCTCGGCAGCCAATTTTTCTCGCCACGCTTGCGTGCGTGCTTCGGCGTGTCGCAGCTGTTCTAAGGTGGGCATCAGCCAATCCCGATTGTGGTAACCCCATCCATAGTATTGACAGGTGGCTAACTCTACAAAATCCGCCTCAAGTTCGACGCACAACTCAATGATCCGGTCGATCTGGTCAATATTGTGGCGATGCGTCACGAAATTTAGCACCATGGGGTATCCCTGTGCTTTGACCTCACGCGCCATACGAAGCTTTTGCTGAAACGCCTTGTCACTCCCTGCCAGCATGTTATTAACCGATTCATCACTGGCT
The DNA here is from genome assembly GCA_035458985.1 of Pseudomonadales bacterium. Lineage (GTDB taxonomy): Bacteria > Pseudomonadota > Gammaproteobacteria > Pseudomonadales > JAHEIH01 > JAHEIH01. The sequence goes on along the minus strand of DATHYR010000144.1, from coordinate 24,960 downwards.
TGAAAACTAATTTGAATATGGTCGAGTCCCGCCGCCTTGAAACGCGCTACTTTGCCTTCATCGAGCCCCACACCCGACGTAATAAGATTGGTGTAATAACCCATTTGACGCGCGCCATGAATCAACGCTGTCAAATCCTGCCGCACGAGAGGTTCACCGCCCGACAATCCTAATTGCACCGCGCCTAACTTGCGGCCTTCGGCAAACACCTTCAGCCACTGTTCGGTGGTCAACTCATCCCCCGCTGCCGCGTAATCTAGGGGGTTAGAACAGTAAGGACACTGCAGTGGACAACGATAGGTCAATTCCGCCAGTAGCCAAAGAGGGCGTCCGATCTCGTTTTGCTGCGTCACTGACGTACACTCACCCAATGATGTTGCTGAGCGTCGTCTAGAAAAGCTAGCACGTCCTCCGCCAAACCTTCTGCCTCAGGAAACTTATTGGCTAAGGTGGCAATAATGTCAGCATTACTCCGTGAACCATCGATGAGGGATAAAATCTCGCCAGCGGGGCCGTTAAGCTGCACCATGCCCTCTGGATAGAGCAGCACAAAACATTGCTGCGCTTCCTCCCACTGCAAGCGATACATGGCACTTAATCGCAGTGTTTGCTCTGCTGTTATCGCACTCATAGCTTAATTCCTCGGTGGTACACACGCGCGTCGGTGACCGTGTGATAAGGGGGTCTTTTGAGCTCGTAGGCCATCGTCATCGCATCGAGCATGCTCCACAAAACATCCAGCTTAAACTGTAAGATGTTCAGCATACGCTCTTGCTCTTCTCGCGTTTTATAGAAATCGAGGGTAATTTCAAGACCGTGATTGACATCCCGGCGCGCTTCACTCAGACGTTTACGAAAATATTTGTACCCGTCTTGTTTGATCCAAGGGTAGTGCTGAGGCCATGAATCCAGTCGATTTTTATGGATAGTCGGCGCAAACAATTCTGTGAGTGACGAACTGGCCGCCTCTTGCCAACGAGCTCTTCGAGCGAAGTTAACGTAGGCATCCACAGCGAATCGCACACCGGGCAAGACGTGTTCTTGGCTTAGAATCTCTTCTCGCGACAGTCCCACCGCTTCACCCAGTTGTAACCAGGCTTCGATCCCGCCTTCTTCTCCACTGACACCATCGTGGTCAAGAACGCGCTGCACCCAATGGCGGCGAACCTCTGGGTCATCGCAATTGGACATGATGGCAGCATCTTTAATGGGGATGTTCAGCTGATAATAAAAACGGTTGGCCACCCAGCCACGAATTTGTTCTGGTGTGCACTGCCCTTCATACATCGCTACATGGTAGGGATGAGCGGTATGGTAGTAAGCACCTTTGGCGTGTAAGGCGGCCGCAAATGCTTCACGGCTCATCGGTTCAGCAGCGTGCTGGGTCATCATAGACTTTCTCACAATTCAAAAGACATACCGTCATAGGCCACTTCAATACCATGGGCGGCAAGAATGCCTCGCTCGGGTGAATCTTCATTCAATATGGGATTGGTATTGTTAATGTGAATCAACACCTTTCTGGGTTTATCAAATGCATCCAGTAACTCAATCATGCCGCCGTCACCCGACTGCGGTAAATGTCCCATTTGTCTACCCGTTCGGGTACCCACGCCCGCATGTTGCATTTCATCATCACGCCAGACGGTGCCATCGACAAGTAGCAAATCTGCTTTAGCCATCAGCGGCGGTAGATGCGCCTGCATCTCGCCTAGTCCTGGCGCGTAAAACAGACGCTTACCTGTGCGTGTATCAAGCACCTGAATACCAATATTGTCACCTGGATCGGGTTGATTACGACGCGGCGAATACGGTGGCGCGTTGCTCAACAATGGTATCGCCGTGAAGCGCAAATGCACCACCCCCGGAATGGTAAAGTCCATGGGTTGGTAGCCATCCGTGGGAATAGTATTAATATGGTTGCCATCCCAGTGCTTGAGCATAGCAAATAAGGGGAAGTTGTCGGTCAAATCACGCTGCACAGGCGCAGTACACCATATGTCATGAGGGCATCCCTCACGTAGCATCAACAGCCCGGTGGTGTGATCGATCTGACTATCCATAAAAATGATGTGGGCAATACCGGTATCGCGTAGGGCGCGATTGGGCTGCAACGGCGCAAAATCAGCCAACTGCTGGCGAATATCCGGCGAGGTATTAAACAATATCCAATCCACACCGTTCTCACTGATGGCGATCGATGACTGAGTCCTTGCCTTGGCATTCAATGTTCCAGCGCGAAAGCCAGCACAGTTGCTGCAGTTACAATTCCACTGGGGAAAACCACCACCGGCGGCTGAACCTAAAACCTGGATTTTCATAGCGCAAATGTTATCTGGATTACAAAAAACAAAGGGCGGTAAAAACCGCCCTCAGGAATCAAATGTTTACTTAGCGGTTTGCAAAGTACATTGTGACTTCAAAACCGATACGCATATCTTTATAAGCAGGTTTAGTCCACATACTGTTACCTCGTGTTTATACAAATCTTAGGAATGTTATATCGTAAATTCATGCTTACTTTAACTTCAATTATTCGAAACTAAAGGTGCAAATCAGCCATTTAATCGCGTTGATTTAAACAGCGAACGTTGTAGGACTCAAGTGAAATGATGCTTTTTAGGTGTTATGTCACGCCTTATGACCCGCGCTCTGATGAGACAACGACGGGTGACGGATAAAAAATACCACGATAGCCACCAATGCGCCTAGGGTATCGGCCAAGATATCCTTTTGGGCATCCCATATGTCGCCTTGTGAGCCCAGCACAGCGATGCCGGCCTCAGGATCTGCAGAAACCGCGTAAAGCCACTCAATCACCTCATAAGCACCCGCAACGGAGATAATGCTGAACAAACCAAACAATCCCAATACCACGCGATGGGTAATGAGCTGCCTCGCCAGCAAAAATTCCATAATGGGATACGCATAAAATCCAACCGAGAAATGGGCGATGCGGTCATAGTGATTACGTTCAAACCCCATGGTCTCAGTCACCCAACCAAAAGGCACCCGCTCAAAGGTAAAATGACCGCCGATAGTATGCAGCACGATCAGCACAGCCATGGCTGCAAAGCTTAAGCCCGAGAATGTATGAAACCTGCTCGCCCAGACAATAGCGCCGACAATCAACCACATAGGAATATTTTCCGCTAACCACACCTCTCGGTTATAGGGGTTGATACCGAGCAACACCATCAACACGAGATAACCCCAAAAGAGCCTACCGGAAAGCCTCATGCCTGAATACGACTGGATGCGAGCACTAAATTAAGTGCTTTGATAATGGCCTTCAATAACAGATGTTGATCGAGAGGCTTGAATAATACCTCAGAAAATCCTGCGGCTTCCAAATCCATAACATCCTCCTCACCGAGAACACCCGTGATAGCGATTGCAGGTATTTTGGCACCCATCATGCGAAGCGTCTTAACCGCTTCATCACCATTCATATTGGGCATCATGATATCCGTAATCAATAAATCGTATTGCCGGTAATGTTCAATAATACCCAACCCGTCATCCACTTCATGAGCATTGATATGGTATTGATCAAGAAGATCCAACACGATGCGCCGATTAATCGGATTATCATCTGCCACCAAGATTTTGAGCCCTTTGGGCAAGACGAGCGGTGTTGGCGCCGAGGTGACCAGATGGCTACCATGACTGGCAGCCAAAGCGGGCACATCATTGCCAGAGGACTGTAGTGGCAAGCTTATCAATACCGTCGTTCCTTCACCCTTCTCGCTGCGAATACTGATGTCTCCCCCCATTAAATCCACAAAGGATCGACAAAGAGAGAGCCCTAATCCCACGCCGTCAAAGCGTTTTGTTAACCCCATATCGGCTTGCGAAAACGGCTCAAATACATTCCCAAGCGTGCTATTCGACATGCCAATACCAGTATCTTGCACTCTAATGATGACTTCTTCATAAGAACTCGACACCGCCATATCTATCGTGCCCACCTCGGTGTATTTAACTGCATTATCCAGCACATAGCTAATCACTTGAGCTATCCGCACGGGGTCGCCCCAGCGAAAACCAACCGCTGACTTTTCACTTCTAAAGTTAAAATTGAGTGATTTCACCACTGCCCTATGACGGTACTGACTGATGGCCGACTGCATCATCTGATCAAAGTCAAAAGCAAAAGACTCCAGCTTCAAATTGCCTTGTTCGATGCGCATCATATCGAACAACTCTTGCACAATATCTTTAAGCCGAGCAATCGACGTATACGCCGCTAACACTAAGTTGTGCTGATCTTTGGCAAGATTTTGATCGCGGACTAACACCTGTAGAAGCCCATACACACCATTTAAAGGGGTTCTCATCTCGTGGCTCATGTTGCGCAAAAAATCACTTTTGGCACTACTCGCTGACTCAGCCAGTCTTCGCATTTCTTGATTTTCGTGCAGCGAAATCCGCAGCGCCTCATTGACTTTTCGATCGTGCACACGCTCCCTAGACGATAAGAAAGTACGCGCACCCATGGCTAACAATGTAACAATGAAGAACATCGAGATCAGCCAGTACAACGCTTTATTCCCCGATGTCCAACCGCGGACGTTTTGCACATTCAGATGCAAGTGCTTTCCACTACTATCTAGTGCAATCGGAACACTCATCCACTCTTCGACGTCATCGACACTGCCCAGGGTAAAAAGCTGAGGGTGATCCGTATCCTCACTACTTAAATGCTCATGTAAATCATGCCCATGCTCATGCCCAAAATGCCCGTCGATATAAGGGTGCTGGTGGTTCGGATCTGTCTTGGCAAGCACCAATTGAAGGGCGAGATAATCCAGAGGCACGACGAGATTAGCTATCGTCTTTTGCAGGGCATGTATGTCAACTTTAAGCACGATCACAGCATCAGACGAGTGGGTATTTTTTAGCGGCAAAGCATAACCAAACATCCATTCATCTTGGATCTTATGCGGCCCGATCACCAAGATGGAATCCCCCCAGAAACGCCCTGCCTTGGCCTTCTCATGTTTCAGTTGTTGAACCATATAATCTTGGCCGAACTGATGAGCATTGACGCTTGGAAACGTGATGACCTGGCTGCCATCTATCCAGTAGACTCTATCAGTAATAGGCGACTGCTCACTCATGGCTTGGAAGCGTCGCGTGAGATTCAACAAGGAAGGACCTTGCTGCTCAAGGCCTGCCGCAAGGGTTTTGAGAGACAATGTCATATTGTCAAAGTAGAGCTGCAAATGCTGCTCAAGCAAGCGAGCCATTTGCTCCTGCTCAAGGTGCTCACGCGCTAACTGTTGCTGATATTTTGAAAAAAAGATGCCCAACCCAATAACAAAGCCAATGATCAAAATCGCTCCCGCCACAAGATTGGGATGATAGATCGACGTCTGCCGCTGGATTGATGCCATCATTAATACTCTTCATAAACTATGAACAGAGTATAGAGATATCCTACTGAAATCCGCGGTAAATCCATGCACAGACTAGCGGAGGGTTTTTAATGGTTGTACCTGTGGTGATAATCCTGACAGAAATCCAGCGATACAACGCAGCATTATATCGCGGTTAATCGGCTTACTCATGACGTCGTTGAAGCCCAAAGCGTAGTAATGATCGACATCTCTAGGGTCGACATTACCTGTCATCGCCACCGCTAACAACGCTGGGTAAATCTTCCTTGCTTCAATTAACAGATCATCACCCGCCATCTCTGGCATGGCGATATCAGTCAGCAGCAAATCCACGGGAACGCGCTGCAATAAACGAATAGCCTCAACACCATCCTTAGCGACCAATAACTTCGCACCTGTCGGACGTAAAAACGTCAAGCACACGTCGAGATTTAAGGGATTATCCTCCACCACTAAGATTTTGAAGCCGTCTAAACTCGGGGCTTGTTCACTGGATGTCGCAACACTCAATGACACCATTGAAGACTGTAATGGCAGTTCAATAAAAAATTTAGAGCCTTGGCCCTCAGCACTTTCGACCCTTACCGTGCCTTTCATCATATCGATAAATTCACGCGTAATTGCCATGCCAAGACCGGTGCCTTTGAAGTGTTTTTTCGTTGAATCATCCGCCTGGGTAAAGCGTTCGAAAATAGAACTGACCGTCTTCTCCGACATGCCAATACCCGTATCAGACACATCCAGTTTTAACATCCCTGAGTGATAGTCCACATGCACTCTCACTTCACCCCTGAGGGTAAACTTAATAGCATTGCCGATGACGTTATTAAGAATTTGTGTGACACGTAAGCTATCACCTAATAACTGCTTGGGAACTTGACGCTCAATGGACACATGAAAAGCAATGCCTTTTTGCTTAGCCTGACTGGAAAAAAGCGTTTGAATATCTTTCAACATTTCTCGGATATCAAAGGGGTCTATTTCTAACCGCATTTTGCCGCTTTCAAGCTTAGCCATGTCGAGTACATCGTCCACCACGGCCCCTAATTGCCGACTTGAAGATATGGCGGCGTCTAATAACTTGCGCTGATCGGCACTCAAACTTGGATTATTTCTCAGTACCTGCAACACCCCAAAAATACCATTCATAGGGGTTCGAATTTCATGCGACATATTTGACAGGAATCGTGTCTTAATCTCATTTGCCTCATCGGCGCGTTTCGCTTCGGCTTCAAGCCGCTGCATGAGTTGCGTTTGGCGTCTCAAAAAAAAGAACCAACAAAACGACAAGACCAAAATGGACGTCATCAGCATCATAGGGTAAAAGACACTGAAGACCGCATCGCTCTCTCCCACTTGGAGACCTAGCAGGTCATAGTCTGATGATATCGTGAGTGCAACAAGCACCGAGGCAAGGAGGACATAACAAGCGATGGTGTATTTTTTTTGCGGCCACTCAAACAAGAGAAAACTGAGCACGAGTGAAAGAAGAATGAGTTGACTGGTTTGCGCAGAAGGTGCCACCGCATTCATAGTGACAAAACCACCGACCATTAGCGTGGTAACAGTGATATTACTTGCGGGAAAATCCCAACCTCGCTTATAGCAATACCAAGCTGCGCTGTAACAAACCAACGTAGCAACGATCAACCACACTTTAATATCTTGTCCAAACAACCAAAAGCCACAGGCTAACCAAACCCAGGTAGCACTCCACAACAGCGCGGTCAGTGCTTTACCCAAGTTATTCACTGAGGCTAAAGCTTTGATATCGTCAAGACTTTGGGTGTTGGCGTTGGACATCCCTGGCTCTCAAGTGAGCCATGAGTACTCACTTATTAAATAATTGTCATTGCTTACATAGTAGATTGCTGAAACAAAAAAGCAATGCCGCACTAGGCCAACGCCAAATAAGGCTCCAATAATGAGCCTATGGTGTTGGGGGTCACTAGATGCGCACCATACCATGTATGTAGACAGCGGATTCGGCTAGTATCGGCAATGCCTCCAATACCGCGCCCCACAAAGGCCCCTTGCAAATTAGCCGATGCAATAGCCTCAATAACATCGAGCGTCATGAATTGCTCACGTTTGGCAATATACGCGGCATGATCTTTCGCCATCGCAGCTTGTAACTCCGGATCAGCATCGACGCGTTGCTGCAACAGCGCAATCAGGCCATTCGCCTCTAGCGTATCAATCGCGTAATTAATCGCAGGGTGCACCAGCCAGTACATGGTTGGAAACGGCTTTCCATCCACCAATGACGCCACGCGCACCACCGCAGGTTCATTGCGGTACCATGCGACAACCTCCTGTAAACCTCGAGGTTCACGCCCTAAATACTGTGCGATCAATTGCCGCGTGCTGTCATCAATGGCCATCAATACCTATCCCAAAAGGATGGCATCTTACCTAAAACTTTGATCTCGCGCAGCCCTAGCGCGCTTTAGACATATAGTAGTCAATCAATGCCGTGGCATCATCGGATAAGGTGACCTTGCTAGCCACACCACGTAACTGTTGTAACTGGCCACGACTGCATTGTGAACCGTTATCCTCTAGCCATGTATTGAGCGCTGTTTCACGCGTGGTAGGGTCTGAAAACTGAGACAAACGTTGTTCGAGAGCGGCTATGTCACATTGCAGGACAGGAGCCTCTTCTAACGCACGCTGCGTCACTTGAGGTTCAGAGGGGGGTGTAATAGGTTCTGACGTGACACCCCTCGTATGATGAGGCGCCACGGGGACACGCTCCACGCTGGGTTCACATTGCATCATGGCACGCTCTGGCATATTGCCGCGACTATCAAGTTGCTTGCGCAATGCCGCATTATCTCGAATCGCATCGCCCAACTGTAACGTCAGCTCTTGGATCGTCTGTTGCATCCGCATGATACGCGGATCGTCTTGCGCCAGAATAGGCGTACTCAGTAAACTCACAGCAAGGCTCAAAGGCAATGCAAAATGACCAAAACGCATGGAGGTCTCCTTCAAATTTTGTTTGAATGTAGCATGTCTGATCGTTACCGCCATCGCGACTTTAGTCGACATGGCTGTTTAAGGAATACACCATGGCAGGTTTTACCATCCAACGTCAATTCACTGATAACAGTGATTCAGTGCGCCAGACAGCGCGACAACTCGCTGACCGACTGTGCAGTGAACACCCGGTCAATGCAAAGTGGCACAATGACAATACGTGCTTTTTACATGGCATGGGTGTGGAAGGCAGAGTACATATATCCCATGACACCCTGACCATTGAGGTCAAGCTGGGCTTACTCACCCGGCTGTTTGAAGACCGTATGAAGCGGGAGATAAATACGTACTTGGATAAGTACCTTAAGTGAGCTTGCGCTTCAAACCCGTAAACGCAACCAGCATGATGCCGCAGGAAAACGGCAGTATCCAATACGCGAACTGACCACCTACCGCGTCAAATAGGCGACCAATCGCGAAGGAACCACTGGTGCCTCCAATGACGGAAAAGATCATGATTAGTCCCGTCATCGGGGCGTGCTGATGAATCGGTAGTGCCGACAGAATCACCGAACACATCATTGGGTACAATGGCGCAAAAAATAACCCCGTCAACGGTATCGCAAAGGCGCCTAAAGGCATATCTTCCCATCCTTGAATAGGCTGGCCATGCTGGTGTAATGACACCAGCCCAATGCTAATCAATAAGGCAATACTACCGATACAAATCACCGTCAGAGGAAACCAATCAATAAAGCGCAATATCCATGCGCTAAGCAACCGCCCCAGTGCAAGCAACAGCGCCAGCATACTGGCCACTTGCAGCGCAAGACTGGTTGGCATCGCCAATACTTGCCGATGAAAACTCGGCAGCCATGACATTAATCCCTGTTCGGTAAAGACATAGAAGAATATTCCCAGCACAAAGAAAACAACATAGGCCGTACTTAACAAGTACAGCATATCTTTCAACCCTGTGTGCGCTGTTCCCTCGCCGTGAAGTGGCGACTCGTCGAGTGGCATCTGCCAAACAAAAACCAACGCCACAACTAATAGACTGCCTAGCAAGTAATAGCTATTCATCCACCCCAAACCGGACGGATCGCTATCATCCACAAATGCCCCAAAGGTATAGTACGTCGCTAATACCGCAAACATATAAAAGGCTTCAAAAACGCCCATGGTTGACGCGTGTTGCTTTGCATCGCGCGAGACCAAACCAATCGCTGAAATAATGGCGATTTTAACCACCGCAAACACCATTCCGGTTAAGGCAAACATGGCTAACGCGCTGAAATAACTCGGTATGCTTGGCAGCACAAAGCACGCCACCGCCAGCAGTGACAAACCTGACAGCATCGCACGCTTTAAGCCAAATCTGACTAATTGGCTAGCGAAGAAGAATGAGGCCAGTGCAGCGCTGATATCTTTGCTGGGCTCGAGAAAGGCCGCTTGAGTGGCCGATACCGCAAAACTTTGCTGCACCTGCATGATTACCACGCCCACACTACCAATGAGCAATGTGTTGATAAAGTAGGCAAAAATAAGAATGGGTACAATCGGCATGCTGGTCTCCTAGCGGTGGCGCATTATAAGCACGCCCCTACGATTCCACTAGTACGTCGCTTACCTTTTTAGCATCGGGCTGGCGTCGCAAATAAACAGCCAGCAACGCCCCCACAAATAATCCACCTGCCGCCATGTACATACCCGCGTGGTAATTCCCCGCCCGCTCAGCCAAAATACCGGTGATGGCCGGTGCGAAAATTTGTGCCACACCATAGCACATGGTCATATTACCCATCATTTTTGCAGGCTTAGTGGGATAGTAAAGACCAGACAGGGTTAACACCAAGCTCACAATTCCTGTAAAGGTCATACCAAACAGTGCGGCACTGGCCAAGGCCATCCCTAGGGAGGGTGACCAGACTGGCAGAAGCGCGGCTATACTCTGCACGAGAAAGGCCAATATCATGGCATTGTAAGGCCCCCATCGACGCGCAAATAAATCCCATAGCATCGTAGCTGGTGCGGCACACACGCCTAATAACAAAAATGCCCACGTGCCCTTTCCCTGTAAACCAGGTAACTGATCAATTAAAGCCACAATAAAGGTGGCACTGACCACGTAACCAATACCCGCACAAAAGTAACTCAGCATAAAGATGGCAAGAAATCCCTTCTGGGGCGGGCGATCGGTTAGCACTCTACCTTGCTGAGAGTGGCCACTGTTACTGGGCGGTGGCAACCAGCGCCAAGCGGGAATTAACAGCAACACACCTAAGAGGGTCATGCCGAACCACTGTTGTGACCAATTGAGGTGGCGACTGGCTATTTCTACAAAAAGCGCGACCATGGCAATCCCTAGACCCAAGCCGCTAAAATGAATACCTAACTCGCTTCGCATATCGTGTCGCAGCAACCAATTGAGTATGAGCGCGGCCCCTAGCAACATGCCACCAACGGCACAAATACCAGCGAAGAATCGTGACAACGCCAATACCCAAAAGTTATCGCTGACGCCCATCATAAAGGTGGTAATAATGGCGACGATAAGGCCAATACGATAAAGACGATCTTTGACATGAAGCGAACTAACTTTTGCCGCTATGAGTGCACCTAACAAGTAGCCGACGTAATTGATGGCAGCTAACCAACCCCCTTCGGCAACCCCAAGGCCTGCTTGAGCCTGCATGATTGGGAGCATAGGCGTGTAGGAAAAACGGGCAATTCCGACCGTTAGCAACATACTACATATGCCGGCAAACAGGACTTTGAAGCGTTTTCTCGCGAGGTGCGTTGTCGTCATAAAAGATCTCAATGAATTGACCTATAGTAGCTTAGTCCGCGGCCACCACTCACTAAAAAACTGCTGAAGCGGTCATGTAGAGTGAGATATAGTGCATTTTTCGACTAGGGAGCAGAACCATGAGTGACAGGCAACAACACTGGGATAAGGTGTATCGAGACAAGGATCACACGCGTGTCAGCTGGTTTCAGGAGGACTGTGCCACTATTGTTGAGGAGATAATAAAGCTGCCGCTCCCTAAAGCGGGCCGCATTTTGGATGTGGGTGGTGGCGCCTCTCGCCTCGTGGATAATTTATTAGCCGCCGGTTTTAGCGATCTCCACGTGCTAGATATTGCGGCAGGGGGACTCGCTATATCTCAACATCGTCTGGGCGAGCTCGCCGCCAAAGTGGATTGGATTTGTGGTGACATCACGACGGCTAAACTTCCCACAGCCATTGCCCTGTGGCACGATCGTGCGGCGTTTCATTTTTTAACAGCCCCTGACGATCGTCGCGCTTATGTCGAGCAAATGCGTCGCTCTCTTGCACCCGGTGGCTTTGTTATGTTGGCCGCCTTTGCCATTAATGGCCCCGAAAAATGTAGCGACCTCAAGATTGAACAATACAGCAGTGACAAGTTACTCAGCCAGCTCGGTGAAGATTTCGTGATGTTAGCCAGCGATCAGCGACTTCACATCACGCCAGCCGGAGGACAGCAACTTTTCCAACACGGTGTATTCAGGTTTAAGGGTTAGCTTCTGCGGACTTTGCGGCGAGAGAATTCCATTAATGCCCAAAGAATATTACCCGAACTGACCTGTCCAACTAATTTCCCGTCCGCAATGACGGGACGACGACGCTGCTTGGTCGCTAACATTGACTCAGCCACTTCGACAATGCCATCACTGGGTACGCAAAAATTAACGGACTTGGTCATAAAATCTGCCACCGTACCTGCCTCATCGGCCTCACCGTCATTGTAGATGGCGTTGAGAATGGCACGAATACAGTCGACCTCAGAGATCACTCCGACGACTTGTGAGTGATCATCCACCACCGTGAGCCCAGTAAGCTTGTATTCAAGCATCATCTCGACGGCGTCGACAATATTCTTATCTTGAGTAATAGTTAAGGGGGAACGGTGCATGCACTGTTCAATATTTTGAGGCTTATCCATGACCTTCTCCTTTTATTAGGTAATTCGAATATAGCAGCATAATGTAGACTATGAAACACAGTGTAGACCAAAGTAGAGGGTAGCCTTTTGTCACATACCATTAGTATTGATTTACCGACTGAATTAATCCAGGCCGAACAACGCTTTCCTCACTGCGCGAATGATGAGGCACTAATGCAGGCCTTGATCAAAGTGTCCGAAAACGCTATAGGCTGGGGGTATGGCGGCCCCTTTGCTGCCGCCGTGGTACGCATCGACACCCAAGAACTGATCTCTCTAGGCATTAATCTCGTGCTTGATCAAAAGCTGTCGACGCTGCATGCCGAAATGGTGGCAATCATGATTGCCCAACGCCGCCTCGGTCACTTCGACCTCGCTCAATGCGGAGGACCCTTTGCGCTCTTCACATCCTGCGAACCCTGTACCATGTGCCTTGGCGCAAGTCACTGGTCAGGCGTTAGCAAAGTTATCTCTGGTGCGCGAGACTGCGACGCGGCCGCCGCGGGTTTTGACGAAGGCCCCAAACCCCATGATTGGGCTCAAGCGCTGCGGGAACGAGGTATAGACGTGAGGGAAGACGTTTGTCGAGCGCAGGCGGCGAAGGTACTAAAGACTTATCAAGCCGTTGGTGGCGACGCTTACAACAGCTTGCGCAACGACATGTAGTGGGCGCAGATTTCACCATTTTCAAATACGATGAGTTCACCTGGAGCCATCGGGGTCCACGCCTCATCGATAGTTAAAGGTTCAGTGGCCAGTACCGTCACGACGTCATTGGGTGTAGTCTCGGCAGCAAAGTCGACGGTAAGCGCAACATCTTTCAAGCGAGCCTCTCCAAACGGTGCTCGTCGAGTTATTCGTTGCAATTTATTGGAGCAATGCGCAATCAAGACGTGTCCATCGCTCAATAAAAAATTACAGACGCCCATGCCATGTAATCGATCCGCCATGCTGGCGACACCATGCCAAAGCAAGGCTGAATTGGTGGGTTTCTCTGGAAAAGCTCGGCTTATTTGATCCAGCATCCAACAAAAAATGTGCTCACTATCGGTGGTACCCACAGGGGTAAATCGCCCCAATGGCAGCTCAAGGTGAGCACCGTCTTTAAGCTGACCGTTGTGGGCAAAACACCAATATTGGCCCCACAGCTCTCGACTAAACGGATGGGTATTCTCAAGATTGACATCGCCAACGTTGGCATGACGAATATGACTGATCACCGTTTTGCTTCGAATTGAATGCAGGGTCACCAATTTAGCGACCTCTGAGTGAACGCCTGGATCGGGATCTTTAAATTCCTGCATCCCTTTTCCGTGATAAAACACAATACCCCAACCATCACGGTGAATATCGGTTCCTCCACCACGCTGAACAAGACCTGTAAAACTAAATCGCGCATCGGTCGGTACATTGGCCGACATACCCATTAACTGACACATACATCCTCACCCTTAATGCGGCGTATGATAACACCTCCCCTCGCTTGACGGTCGCTTATCCTGAGCACAAACTGGGGAATAACGGAGGATTTTATGCTCGACATCAATAACACCGCTTTAGTATTAATCGATGCACAGGGAAAACTTGCCCACTTGATGCATGACGCGCAGCCACTCATTAAAGGGCTCCAAACCATGGTGCAAGCTGCCAAACTACTCGATATTCCTGTGCTTTGGGCAGAACAACTTCCCCACAAGCTAGGCGCAACGATCCCAGAATTAGCACGTTTTTTAGAGGGCGACCGCGCTATCCATAAATCATGTTTTAGCTGCGCCGCCAATAGCGACTTTCAAGACATTCTGCAGCATAGTGGTCGCCAACAATTATTAGTGATCGGTATCGAGGCGCACATCTGCGTGATGCAATCCGTGCTGGCCTTTTTATCGCAAGGGTATGAAGTCCATCTCATTAGTGATGCCATTGGGGCGCGCTTTCCACACAACAAAATAGCGGCGATTGCCCGTTGCGAAAAAGCGGGAGCCATCATTTCCACCTGTGAAATGGCACTCTTTGAACTTATGCGAGAGGCTGACCATCCTCAATTTAAGGCTGTCCAGGGACTCATCAAATAGCTTAATTGTCTAACGATGGATCGGCAACGGCACTCAAATGGCGTTTAAGAATGTCTTCAAAGGCTGACGTTTGGATAGGTTTTGCGATAATATCCACGACGTCAAGAGAGGCCCATCGAGACCGCACATCATCACTCAATGACCCCGTGACAGCTACTGCCTTAACGTGCTTCCAGCGCCGATTATTGCGAACACGTTTTAAAAACTCGTAACCATCCATGATGGGCATATAGTAATCAACAAACATCAAGTCACATCGAGGCATGGTCTTAAGCTTATCCAATGCTTCAGCGCCATCGTGAGCAACAACAATATCTACCTCGTAGTCACGCAACAACATTTGTAACAGACGAATATTATTATCGTCGTCTTCTATTAGCATCACACAAGGATGGGGCGCGTCGGACGTTCCTCGTTGGTCGCCAACCGGCGAGAGCTCGGTGGTATGCTGCATCGCTTCATGATTGCGCTGTTGCGCTCTATCGCGAGCAATTTCAACCGGAATCTTAATTAAAATTTGAGTGCCGCGCGCACGGTCACTATTCACTTCCATGTTGCCACCCATCACCACTAACAGCTGATTCACGATGGCCAATCCAAGGCCAGCGCCTTGCGCTTCGCGAGTTAAACTCATGTCTTCTTGGGTAAAGGGCGACATATAGTAATCAAGTTTTTGATGGTCGATACCTATACCGGTATCCACGACAGAGATATTTAATTCACGTCTCCCAGTTCCCAGCGCAATATCATGAATATGCACGGCGATGCGCCCAACATGCGTATATTTAATGGCGTTATCGCAAATATTTTGAATAATTTGTAAAATCCGCGGGCCATCAACATACACCCAAGGGAAGTGAATTTCCTGCTCCCAATGAAAAGTTAACTCCTTGCTCTTTGCTTTGACCTGCATCTTTTTTTCGAGCGGTGCTAGCACTTCATTCAGGTTAAGATCAGAAGGATATAGTGACAAACTGTGCGCCTCGATCCGGGTAACATCGAGGATGTCATTGGCTAACTCCAGCAAGCGCTTATTACTGTCTAGGGCAATATCGACATAGTGGCGGGCCTTTTCATCCAGATTCGCGTCTGCCAATAAATGTAACATGCCATTCAAGCCATTCAGTGGTGTACGAATCTCATGGCTCATATTGGACAAAAATTGTGTTTTTACTTGGCTAGCTTGTTCGGCCTTCATTTCTGCCTGTCGTAACTCTTTGTTTGTATTAGCCAAATCAACCAAGATTTCTTTCATGGATTGCGTTTGATTAAAGCGAATACTTGTGAAGGCATAAGCGACAAACACCACGTAACTCAGCTGCAGCAGTTGATGGACTCGGGTGACTAGCGCTAAATCTGCATTCGTCATAGCCCGTTGCCAAGGGGTATCATCGATATACATCAACACACCAAAGCTAAGGCATGCGATAAATACCGCAACCGCAATTAGGGTATTATCTCTCAAAATAGACACAGCCATTAACATGACCGCAAGCCAGGCAAGACTCGGGTGATCAATCCCACCACTCGTGACTATTGCCACTATTGCACTGCTATACATACCAACAAATGCAAACCACTTAGCCAGGAGCGATTGGCCAATAAATGAATTGAGATACCACGCGCCAAAAAATAATGAGGTAGCCATTAAATACGTGGCAAAAAGCAGTGGATAATTAAACGACAAAAAAATGAGTGTGCCAGTGACAGCAGCGCAAGCTATGTAGACCTGATTGTAAATGCCTGTTTCAGCATTGCTATTGAGCGACTCAATGGCCTGCTCTAATTCTTCACCAGTAGTAAGAATTTGGCCATGTCTAAATTCTTTATTTCCTGATTTCACATTAATTCTCTTCTGGGTCACTAATAGGTAGCTTAAGATCGTGGGGCAACGACGATTGAAAATACCGCAGTCGACTGATGGTTTGTTGAGTGAATGTATGGCCACTGGGCAATAGCAAGATATTATTCATTGTGTAGACATCGTCAGATAAGACCATGCCTGGAGCAATGTCATCTAAATTATAGTTGCCCGGCAAGTGGCCTACGTCCAGAAGCTGTGGGGATTTTGAAATGAGGTCGATAACGTTGTCACTGTATCGACTTTCACGATACTTCATGAGCTCCGCCATCGCCCTCGGATGAGACACTGGCTTGTCAAAATAGCGCCCTTCTCGCATACGGAAATAGTCCCTCACCACAGCGATGATTTGGGCCCCTAAACTTGGCGGCGTTGCTTTCGCCGTAAGGGGTTTAAACGCAGTATATTGCTCTCGTAATATTCGTGCGACATCATTCCAATGACTGGCGGGAGACAAAATTTGACTAGCAATCTCAGACTGTTTTTTAAACTCTGTAATTTGGCCCGCCGTCATCTTGGTGAACGGGATGCTACACAGCTGAAAAGGTAAACCAATAAAACCTAGTTCACAGAGCAATCCTGACAACCGCACGTTTTCCAGAAAATCATTGTTGTCGTTGAGCTTGCCTGCAATTCTCCTTGCAATACGACTGACATTTTTAGCAAATTCGCCATTGATATTGGGATGTGAGCTGAGCAGATTGAATAAGACGTTAAGGTTCGCCTCATGGGTTCGCTCTAATTTTGTGAGCGCCGCTCTAATCTGCTTGGTGCGACGTTCGACTTTATCTTCAAGATTAGCATTGGCTTCTTCTAGCGCTGCGCGCAGCCGTTCGTTTTCAAAAAACAATTCGGTGTGGGCGGCGCCTTTTTCAACCACTGAGATTAAGTGACCACTTTCCCAAGGCTTTTGCAGATACCCACTGATCGCACCACGGTTAACGACATCCAGTGTATCATTCATGTCAGCATAGCCAGTCAGCACAACACGGTAACACTCTGGCCTCAACACATTAACCTTTGAGAGAAAGTCTTGACCACTCATAATAGGCATGCGCATATCTGAAATCACCACGTGCGGCCGCTCATTTTCTAAAAAGGCAAGCGCGAGTCGCGGATCCGTAAACCCTTCTACTTTAAACTTTTGGCGCATGAGTATGCGACGAAGCGAGCTAACGATTTGCTCTTCATCATCGACAACCACAACGAGTGGCATTTGCTTGGCGTCATCCACTGCTTTTCATCCTTTGTCCATCAGATCAACTATAGCCATACTTCTGGCCATCAGGAAAGCAATATTGTTACGAAACTCATTAATCTATTCAGTTTGTATTCAGCCATTTCGGCTATGCTTAGGCCACCCATATGAAAAGGAGCCTTCTATGAACAAATTTATTCTAGCTACCACCCTTAGCGCCATGACCCTCGCGGGCTGCAGTACCACAGATCCTTATACTGGGGAACGCAAAACCAGTGAAGCGACTAAGAGCGCGGCCATTGGCGCCGCCGCAGGTGCCGTGTTGGGTGTATTAGTTGGCGATAACAAGCGCAGTGCTGCCAAGGGCGCCATCGCCGGTGCCGCGATTGGCGGGGGTATCGGCTACTACCAAGATCGCCAAGAAGCTGAACTTCGCAAGCGCTTAGCTAGCACCGGTGTCGGCATAGCCCGCGAGGGCGACAATATACGCTTAGTCATGCCGTCCAACATTACATTTGACGTTGATCGCTTTGATGTACGTCCCGGTTTTTATAATACATTAGAAGATATTGCGCTTGTATTACGCGAATACAACCAGACACAAGTGAATATCTATGGACATACCGATGCCACCGGTGGTGCTGAATACAACCAAGTCCTTAGCGAACGCCGTGCACAAGCAGTAGGTGAATTTTTAACCTCAAATGGAATTTCGTCACAGCGAATTGCAAGTTTTGGTTATGGTGAACAATACCCAATAGCAAACAATGACAACGCTGAGGGAAGAGCACAAAATAGACGGGTAGAGTTGGAACTGGTGCCAATTCAACAAAATAAATAAGCCATATCCATATGGCTCTGCATCCTTGCAGAACCCGCATCCTTGCGGTGGATAATCCTTTAATTCCTTAGTGTGTTCATTAAAGGCCATTCACCGCGTTCTCTCAATAATACTTTGGTACTAAGCCTAAAGGGTGAGCCATGAATGTGTGTGGTGACGCCACAGCAAAGATCACCAAAAGATTGGGCAGGTCGACAAATAAAGCGGCTATCGACGGATGCATTTTGACGGTAAGCCATGAACTTGCCTTAGGACTATTCAGAACGAGCGATGGTTACGTTTATATCTCACGTGACAACTAGCAGCAAAGGCTTAGCATTAAAGGTATAATGCCGTTTTTTATCGACAGGGCGCGACCATGGCACACGAAGACACACAATCAACGGCACCTGCAACCACGGGCAAGGTGGGCTTTGTTAGCCTTGGCTGTCCTAAAGCCTTAGTCGATTCAGAGCGCATCCTGACAGAATTAAAACTTAATGGCTATGGCGTAGTACCCAACTATGATGACGCCGATGTGGTGGTCGTAAACACGTGTGGTTTTATCGAGGGGGCCAAGCAAGAGTCGCTCGATGCGATACGTGAGGCCATGAAAGAAAATGGCAAAGTGATCGTCACCGGCTGCATGGGCAAGGGGAGCGACGCCGAGAAGATCAAACGTGAAAATCCCGGTATTTTGAGCGTCTCTGGTCCAGCTGACTACAAGACTGTCGTAGAGGCGGTGCAACAATTTGTCCCCAACACAGCACCACTGCCCAATGAAGCAGTCCCTCCGCAAGGCGTAAAACTGACGCCGGGGCATTTCGCCTATTTGAAAATTTCTGAAGGGTGCAATCACAGCTGTACGTTTTGCATTATCCCAGATATGCGCGGTAAGTTGGTTAGCCGCCCAATCGCTGACGTTGTCGCAGAAGCCAAAAAATTGGTCGACAATGGGGTCAGAGAATTACTCGTGATATCTCAAGATACAAGTGCTTACGGTATTGATACAAAATTCAAACTGGACTTTGTCGACGGTGAAGCATTAGAGACACGCGTGCAAGATTTGGCTGCGGCACTGGGTGAGTTAGATGTTTGGGTTCGTCTGCACTATGTGTATCCCTATCCCCATGTCGACAAACTCATTCCGCTTATGGCCGAGCGCAAAATCCTTCCTTATTTAGACATTCCCTTTCAACACGCCAGCCCCAACGTGCTAGCGGCCATGAAACGCCCGGCACATTCCGAGAAAGTGTTAGAGCGCATCAAAAAGTGGCGGGAGATTTGCCCCGACCTGACCATCCGCTCAACGTTTATCGTCGGCTTTCCCGGGGAAACCGAAGAAGATTTTCAGATTTTGCTCGACTTCCTACGTGAAGCCCAACTTGACCGCGTGGGCTGTTTTAAATACTCACCGGTAGAAGGTGCCCGCGCCAATGCGCTGGCTGATCATGTGCCCGAGGACGTTGCCCAAGATCGCTGGGAACGCTTTATGGCTTTACAGCAAGAGATCAGCCGCCAACGTCTGCAAGATAAAATCGGCCAGATTCTACCCGTAATTATCGATGAGGTGGATGAGGAAGGCGCGATTGGACGCTCACCCGCCGATGCCCCAGAGATAGACGGTGTTGTGTACTTAAATGACGAGTTTAATGTGGCTGTAGGTGACATTGTGCCTGTGCTCATTGAGCATGCCGACGACTATGACCTATGGGGCAGTGTTGTCGATCTGACATGAACCTCTGTCTCGTTCGCCCAGAGGAATACCTAGACGAGTCACACTTCGTACTGCGCGGTGCACGCAAAGCACACGTCGCTGAACTACTGGGTATGGGGATTGGTGATCAATTTTTTGCCGGCGCTATCAATGGGCTGAAAGGCATGGCAACCGTGATATCGCTAGACGGTGATGACATGCTATGCAAGGCTGACTTTGATCATCCCCCCGCGCCCAAACCCGATGTGGAACTGATAGTAGCCCTGCCTCGACCCAAAATGCTCAAACGTATGCTGCGGACCTGCGCCGAGCTAGGTGTTCGACGAGTAGTGTTATTAAATACTTGGAAGGTAGAGAAAAGTTACTGGCAAAGCCCTTTCCTGGCTGAAGATATCGTACGCGAACAATTGCTATTGGGATTAGAACAGGCAGTAGATACCCAATTACCCGAGGTCATTATCGCCAAACGCTTTAAACCGTTTGTAGAAGATGACCTACCACTGCGCCTAAACGGCAGAGAGGGTTGGTTGGCACACCCGGGCGTCAGCACAGCCTGCCCAGCAGCTGCATCAACGCCACGCACTCTGGTGATAGGACCTGAAGGTGGATTTACTTCCTACGAAGTCGACAAACTGGTAGCGGCAGGCTGTCAAAGCTTCCACTTAGGGACGCGTATACTGCGTGTTGAAACCGCTGTCACCACTTGTATTGCTAAATTAATTCTCAGTTAAGCGGCTTTTTTCTGGATCAATTCAACCATGTAACCGTCGGGATCTTTAACAAAAGCGATCACCGTTGTACCGTGCATCATGGGACCGGCATCACGAACCACATTGCCGCCTTTTGCTCTAATTTCATCACACGCTTGGTAGGCGTCTGCCACTTCTATCGCAATATGGCCGTAAGCATTTCCTAGCTCATAACGGTCCGTATCCCAGTTGTGGGTTAACTCAATTTGAACGTCATTCTCGCTATAACCCAAGAATGCTAACGTAAAGCGTCCACCCTCATAGTCTTGGCGGCGCAACAGTTGCATGCCAAAAATCTGCGTATAAAAGTCGATCGATTTATCCAAGTCGACCACGCGTAGCATGGTGTGCAGAATGCGCATTACTCTTCATCTCCCTCTTCATTGAACTCTAAGGTATCCAATATGTCTTCAACCATGCCAACATCCATGGCCTTATTGTCGAGATCACAATCATAACTGACTAGCAGCACAAGATCTTCACAGCGTAGGAACCACTCGATAACGAACACGCCGTCTTCTTCGTATTCAAAGCGTATACCGACGAAATCGCCCATCGAGGCTGAGGTATATTTAACACCTTGCTCAATAAGCTCCTCAGCGAGCTCAAGCAAATCCTGCTGGCTAGCCTCTCCCTCTTCACGTTTCAAATCCGTAATTTGGATTGTACCTACATCGTCTTCATCGTAGATAATGATCGCATCTTCATCATGTTCGGCGATCCATTCATCTGGCAGGCTTATTGACCACCAATTGGTTTCTAACACGCGCATAGCTACCTCACATATCGATGCGAAAACAACAGTGCGTCTTCATGACCACTGTGTAAAGGATAATAATTTTTCCGAACGCCGACCGGCTCATACCCCATAGAAAGGTATAAATGCTGGGCGGCCACATTAGACTGACGTACTTCTAGCACACACTGCTCAAATCCTTGTTCCAAGCCGTATTGCAGTCCTTTTTTAAGAAGCGCTGTCGCGGCACCAAGGCGGCGATGCTGATAATCTGTCACTATCAATAGCAACTCTAAACTATCGACCGCATTGTAAAAAATTACAAACCCTACAACCCGTTCGTCGGCAACGGCTACCCATACAATATCGTTGACCAGACATTCTCTGAGGCTATTGGCACGCCATGGGTAAGGATTACTGTTGGCATCTATGGTCAAAATGGCGTCGATGTCACTGTCTTGTAGGTCGCGAATGATCATTGTGCTATAAATCCACGCAACTGTTGCCAGGCCTCTCGCTTACTGACAATCCCTTGCAAAAGGTCCGTCATCGAAAATGATAGCCTTACCGTAGCAATATCACCCGAATCTATCGTATGTTGACTATCCCCTAGGCAAAGGAGTAGCGCTATATCATGGCGCTGACCAAAGGCGGACAAAAATGCCTTAGTAGATGACCGCGCCTTGGAACGACGTCGGTCCATGCGTGGCATATTCACAACCGGCCAAACAAACTCGTTGTTAGATAACCCATCATGACCACAGAGCGCGTGAAGAACCGCTTGGCATAATTCGTGATGGGCTCTCTGGTGCCCCAATTCATGCTGGCAAACATCGATTAATGCCACCCCTTTGGGGTGGTATTTAACCATGGCAGTAAAGAGAACATCGGGATCATCTTCTAAAGGTATCGGTGGCGTGCTTTCCTCACCTGTGGCTTGATCACTCAGCTCAGACAACGATGGTATAGGCGGTTCAACAGATAATTCTGAGGGTGAGTCTACAGACGCTGCCGTCGTCGTTGGAGAATCCAGTGGCGTTGTTTGGACGTGTTCAGGAGGCCGTGAAAAATCTATGGGGAGAATATGCCGATCACCCACACGCGGTGCCATAACGACGTTACCCGATAGCAAATCTTTAGGGTCTATGCCTGAGCGTGGCTGCCACATAGTAACCCCCATGGCATCCAGATAGGCTATACGTTGTGCTGCATCCACCAAAATCATCCTATCTTAATGTGCTAAAGCGCACGTCCGTACAAAACGGTTAAAAGTATATCAGCTTGAGCGAACGAGTCGGCAATTAAAAGAGGCTTAAAACGTTTTATCTAACTAGAAAGTATCTAATGGAAGGCAGACACTAAAACAACTCCCTTCATTCACTTGGCTAATTACGGAGATTTTACCGCCATGATTCTCAACAATACCGTGACTGATGGCTAGACCTAAGCCGGTGCCGGAACCGACCGATTTAGTCGTAAAGAAAGGTTGAAACAGCTTTGACAAATTATGTTCAGGGATACCATGACCGTTATCACGGACATGGATAACAACCTCATGGGATTTCTTCTCAACCGAGATCTCAATGATCCCATTGTCACTTAACGCCTGTGATGCATTGACGAGTAAATTGACAAATACCTGGCTTAATTCAGTAAGATTTCCTTGTATGAAGAGGTCCTCACAAGGGGAGTAACGCAATTCCCCGCTATGCTTTAACTCGTTCATGGTGAGTGAAATGGCAAGCTCGAGCGCTTCTTTCAGGTTGAGGCGATTATGTTTCGTATCGGAAGGATGGGAAAAAGCTTTTAACCCAGCCACCGTTTTACTGACTCGAATACCACCTTTAATACATTCAGCTACTAAGGTCTCGATATCCCCACTGATGTAATCGAGCTCCCTCCAATCAATACTGGCCTGACTGATGTTTTCGATATTGGCGCGTTGTTCTGAGGGTAAAGACTGCAAGACATCTAATACCTGCTTGATGTCTTTCATGTACGATTGTAACGACTCAAGATTACTTAAAATAAATCCCATGGGGTTATTAATTTCATGGGCTACACCCGCCGCTAGCGTACCTAGTGAGGCCATTTTCTCAGACTGGAGCAACTCTTTAGTCCGCTGTTCAACAAGCACCTCTAATTGCTCTTTACCTCGCTTCAGTTCTGCGTTCAGCTTGTTTAGATCCTGATACATGCTGTCTTTTAATTGCAGAGTACCCACATAGAAGTTAATCGGGTCATGACTGACAAAATCAGTCAATGTTAACCCGAGCTTAGACAATTGACTCATGTCAGTAAGTTGGGGATACCCAATAAATAAATAGCCATGATCCAATCTACTGAAGCTACCACCAAAAATCACGTCGGCATCTACGATGGGCCTAAGGGTAATTAACTGACCTTGAAACATATCAAGATAGTCTTTTTGGAGAGGAAGGCTAGGGCTCTGAAAGGCAAAAAAATTGGCCATGGGATATTCAAAAGCCAGCGATTTCATCACCTTCTTAAACGTCGATGAATAGTCTGTGATAACGAGATCGTCGTTAACCTCGATATAAAAGGTATGTAATTGCACGCTTAAACGTCTTATTTAAACGAAATGGAAAACACACTAAAGGGCTGGCTCTCGCTACGCACAGATAACGTGGCTACATCGGCAGAGGCATTAAAATGATGGCATACGCCCATCAAAAGTCCTTCAACAAACGGCTCTAAACCCGCTCGGCTGGAAAAGTACTGCACGGTAATATTACCGCTTTCGTCTTTCTTACATAGGAAGGATGGGGGGATGAGCTCTGTCAATTGCGCTGATATCACTTGGTGCATATTGTTAAGATTGCTGAGAAATTCAAAAACACCACCATCTACCAACGAATACATCGATTGATAGCTGCCACGAGCTGTCTCTGCCACCCAATCTTCACCCATTTGACGTAAAAAAGTCGCCAAATCAACGCCCAAATGTTCAATAGATGCGCCAACGATACCAAACGTGACTTCATCGCCGTACGGTTGCATCTCAATAAAAGATTCTGCTGAATTCTCTAACTTGTTATTTATCTGATCCCAAGCCGTTTGACCATAGCGATTTATTACTGTGGTAGAAATAAACTTATTAACCATTCCGTACATAATGAGACCTCATATTATTCGTTTAACGAATATAGGCGATGACAATATCATAAGCCATCGATGTAGGTGATAAAAAAGCCAAAATAACATGTAATAAATGGAATCGTAATCCAGGGGTATAAAAATAATACGCCACGCTTTATACATAAAATTGGCTATAGATTCGTTTCGCCAATTTTTGCAGAGATTCGCTGCTGGTGTGGCGTTGAGGCATAAAAAAACCCCAGCATGTTGTGCTGGGGTTTTCGTTTTAGAAGCCTGGCGATGACCTACTCTCACATGGGGAGACCCCACACTACCATCGGCGATGAAGCGTTTCA
>DATHYR010000143.1:0-15006 GCA_035458985.1 Pseudomonadales bacterium | reverse complement strand
ACCGATGGCTGGCCAGTGACCATTCTTTATCACGGCATTACCGCCACCAAAGAAACCATGTTGGCCATTTCTGGCGCTTTGTCATTAATGGGACAAGCCACGGTGTTTATTGACCACCCGTTACACGGTGAACGCGGCTTTGATCTTAATATGGATGGCAAAGACGATATCAATGCGTCAGAAATATCAGCTACCCATTATATGAACTTGGCCAGCTTGCTGACAGCCCGCGATAACACACGTCAATCAATCGCAGATGTGTTAGCGGTTCGTGTAGCACTACATCAACTGAGCGCCAGCAACGGCGGCACCATGCCCATTGATGCCAACAGTGTCAGCTTTGCAGGACAATCACTGGGGGCACTGACAGGTAGTTCCGCTGTCGCACTTGCCAATGGTCCATCGATTCTCCCTGCTGCCACGCAAGCCGCCTTAGCCGCGGCGTGGGGTGTAACAGACCTGAATGATGTCTACACCGTTGAATCGGCTGCACTGTCCGTCCCCGGTGGCGGGATCTCAAGTTTGCTGCTTGAGTCGGATAGCTTTGGCCCATTGATTGAAGCGTTATTGGTCACCGCCGCCTCGCCTGATACGGCCGCAGCGTTCGCAGCAGCCTTCCCTGGTGCGGCTCCTGGCGATGCAGACTACGAAGAAAAACTTGTAGGCTTCTACACCAAGTTTAGTGCGGCATTAACGCCATTCCAAAAAGAAACCACGTTTAATAACTTAGCGGGCTTTGGCTTTGCTACCCAAACGGTGGTTGATGGTGCGGATCCCACTAACCATGCGCCTGTGTTAGCTAGCACCGGCACACCAGTGTTGATGCACATGGTATACGGTGACACAGTGATTCCGAATCAAACATCAAAATATGGCGTGTTGGGGGGTACAGAACCTCTGGCAAAAGCAATGATGCTGACGACGGCCAGTGAAAGCGCCATGGATGCCAGTGGTATTCACAATATCGTTCGTTTCACAGCAGGCAGTCACGGCTCCATGCTTGATCCGACCGCGTCAGCCGCTGCAACCGTGGAAATGCAGTCGCAAATCGGTGCCTTTATCGCTAGCAAGGGGACCATGCTCAATGTGACCAACAGCGAGGTGGTGGAATAACCACGCTCGGGTAAACAAAAAAACGCCGGCACTGCCGGCGTTTTTTTTGGGGCTACTTTAACAGCGCGCCAACACGGCTTACCGTTACTCGATAAAAAAGGGACGTCTTACTCTTGCCCGGATAGCCTAAAAGCAAACAACACATTACCAGGCAACTGGCCAAACATGGCATATCCCGAGGTGATATAAAGCATATCATCAGCAATCACAGGACCGGCCACATCTAATGCGCCACCGTGCCCACCCTCAACTGGCACCGCGGTATTAAAACGCCACAATTCTTCTCCTGTTTGGGTGTGATAGGCGCGAAGCAGCCCATTGAGTGCGCCAGCGAACACAAGCTCGGGTGTTGCGGTACTCGCCGCTGAGAGGCCATAGAAATACTCACAGCGATAATCCTGCTCGAGACTCTGTTGCATGTTGCTCAAACCGATGGCGCGTTTTGTGCCAGTGTATTCACAACCACGCTCAACGCGCTGCTGCCATAGTATCGAGCCAGTGCGCCAATCTAAGGCCGTAATACCTGGCCGAGGGGTATAATTTGGCAACGCGTGCTCTGGGTCGGCAACAGGCGCAAACAACGTACTTCCTGCGACCGACATTCCCCAATGCACCCCACCATTACTGGTACCATCACTCAACCGTCGTCGCCATAACACCTCACCCGCATCCGTGGTGGGATCTAACGAGAGCGCAAAAACCTCACCCGATTTTTGCCCGGCCAACAATACCTCTCCTTGTGCATCGTTGGCGATGATCATCGAAGCCCCAAAATCGAAATCACCGCCGGGATCGGCTGGACAATTGGCACCGCCATGGAGGCACCCTGCATTCCACACATCATTCGCTGTCGCCTGATAACGCCACACCGTTGCCCCTGTGTCGATATCAATGGCAATCACGGCGTCGCTGGTATCTGTTGCGGGTAAACTGTTGTTTTGACCCGTACCTATATAGAGCCTTCGCCGCGACGGATCGATGGCAGGAGTCGTCCATACTGACGCGCCGGAGGGGCCAAATTGCGCCGTACCCGCGCGACTGTGTCCACGAGAATTGGCCTCTGGCGTCGCATGCCAACGCCATCGAATCTCTCCAGAGGCGAGGTCAAGTGCCACCACGCCGCCATGGGCATGGCAACAGGGATAACTGTCCTGTCCCGCTAGGGCGACCTCATAAGAGGACACTGGTACAAAAAGCGCATCCTCAAAGGCGGTCGGTGAACCACTCACAATCGAACTTTCAAATAGCGCCACCGAACGATGCCAAACTGGCTCTAGGGTATTGGCATCCAAAGCAAAAATAGAAGCCAATGAATCTGCTAATATCAACAACGGCCTGCCCTCGACAGACACAATCGACAGCGCTGAACGCACGGCAGTATCAACCTTAGTTGCCGCTACAATACAGCCTTGGTGGCGATCCAGCATGAGTACTCTACCCACCTGATCAGCAACGTATAAACGGTCGCCCCAGACCACCGGCTGAGACCGTAATGACGCCACCCGAGGTAGGGCCAAGCGCCATGCTAAATCGAGCTGCTGAACATTGGAGGCTGTGATAGCGGTGTTTGCCACAAAGCGCTGATTAGCCATGCCAAATCCCCAGTTAGCGGAGGCAGGCACCCCCTCACTGGTCGGCACTACTTGTTGGCAAGCATGAGAAGCCAGCCACTCATGATCGTCGGGCTGATCAGCCGCCAAGTACCAAGTAATAAGGCCTTTTTCGGTTTTACTCAAATGCTGGGTTAAGGGTTGCATTTTACCTAGCGTCAGGGTTTTCATGATTGCCTCGCGGCTCATCATACGCAACGCACTATGGTTAGGTGCCTTGCTCGCTGGGTCACTGTGGCAGGCGGCACATTCCCGCTCATAAAGCCAATGACCCGCTGTTTTGAGTGGCAGCCATTGTTGATGCTTGAGCGCCCATTGCTGCAAATTCGGCGCACTAAAATCGCCGCCTAGCGACCACACAATGGCGCTCACGCCTATGACTGCAAACCACAATAACGTCTTCATTGCCCATTCTCCACCAGCGCATAAGCAATGATGGCATCACTCTGCTGGCGCCCAAACATATGGTGACCACCTGCATTTATCACCACAAATTGCCTGCCCTGGTCCATATAGGTCATGGGCGTTGCCGTGCCATCTGCCGGCAAACCGGTTTGCCACAGTACTTCGCCGCTGCGAACATCAAAGGCTCTAAAGGTTTTATCCATCGTGGCCGCGATAAAAAACACACCACCCGCTGTGGCAATACCGCCACCCAGATTAGGCGTTCCCCAGTGAATCTCAAACGGGATAGGTAACCCAACCATATCGTGTACCGAGCCTAGAGAGCGACGCCAAACAACGCGTCCTTCGTTCAAATCCACGGCCACTAGCTGCCCCCATGGTGGCGCATTGCATGGAACCCCTAGGAAGGACTGTAACGGTTTTATGGTCACTGCATAAGGCGTGTCTTGCATGGTCACTGTCATACCACGGCCAGCTTTGGGCTGTTCAACGGTGACTTCTGACATCGCCACCTGAGGAATTAAACGCCCAACAAAGGGAACATTATTCAGGTTGGTAATGAGCATGTTTTGTTCTTCTAGCAAGGCACCCCCACCCCAATTCGCTCCCCCCAAACTGCCAGGAAACATCAACGTCGGCTGTTCACTCAAGGGAGTAAACAACCCCAAGTCGACAACCTCTTGCAACTGTCGACGGCAGTGATAGCGGTCTAGCGGGGTTAGTCCAAACGCTTTAGCCGGAGGTAAAAATGGATCGATCAATTGCTCAGGCGCCACAGGCCGTGGCTGCGTGGGTGAGGTTTGCTCACCCGCCACAGAAGAGGCGGGCACGGGTTGTTCTAGCACACGAAAGAGCGGCGTACCGTCGCGTCTATCCAGGACAAATACAAAACCCTGCTTGGTTAACTGCGCAAGCGCAGGTACGCCTTGGCGATCAAACAAAATCGGTTGGGCAGGACTGTCAAAATCCCATAAGTCATGATGAACATGCTGAAAAGACCAAACCACTTGCCCAGTGGCTGCCTCGAGAGCAACCACGGCATTGGCATGGCGGTTGTTTCCCGGGCGCATAACGCCATAATAATCGGGCGACGGGGCAGACGTTGGCAGATACACCATACCTAGCCCCGGATCGACCGAGATGGGTGCCCATACATTAGCACCACCGCTATTGGGCTCACCGTCAAGAGGATCAAATCGCCATCGCTCTTCACCCGTGATCACATCCAACGCCTGCACAATACCTCGAGGGGCACGCGCACGAGCAAAATCAATCACAGTAGACCCCACAATGGCAAGCCCATCGATAATCGCAGGGGGGGATGCGCTACTGACCGCCGCAGGATCTTCAGGGTTATAACCACTCAACGTGACCTGACCTTGAGCACCAAAATCACTGCAAGGCTGACCATCGACCGCATTAATCGCAAATAAGCGACGGTCATGGCTCGCCAGTAAGACACGGTGTGGACAAGCCTTCGCATCGGTTGCCACATAGCTGACACCGCGGCAACGCATCGGTCTGTCACCGCGGCTATCGATGCCACCATCAAAGACCCACCGCACGCTCCCATTACTGGGATCGAGGGCGATCACGCGGTTATCTGGCGCGCAAAACACTAAACTACCACCCGCTTGAGCGGGTAACTTCAGGGGTGTCGTTTGGGCCGAAAAGGCCTGTTCGGGGGCGGTGTTGCCATAAGAATACCGCCAGACCTCACGCAATTGACCAATATTCTCACGGTGTATCTGCCCAAGCGCTGAAAAATGCTTGCCTCCTAGGTCTCCCCCATAATGAAGCCAATGGGGGGCGGATGGATCGCTAAAAGGCACATAGTCAAATTGCGCGCGCATCGGTTCAGCACTACACGCGCCTATTAATAGACTACAAACAACCAGGTAACGTTTCATTGAACACTTTCTGGCGGCGATAAGCGCAGCAAACTGGGCAGGCCACCTTCACTCTGCCAAGTGGGAAAATGAGAATTGGTGGTATATACCGCGCCACTTAATGGGTCAATCTCGACATCGCGGCTAAAGAAACCCGCGCGTGGAAGAGGCATGCGAAGCCACTCCTCAGTAGCAATATCAAAGCGCAATAAGCTGTCAGATTGGTTGCCATTTACCCAGACATGGCCTCGTGTCCTATCGACATTTAGGGCGTAAGGAATTTCATTGCGCACAGGGAGAGGAAAGTCCTTGTACATCTTAGTCGCCGGATCGTAACTCACTAATAACCCGTCCTGAAAAGCGACAATCCAAAGCTTACCATCGTCGTCGGTACGTAAACGGCGCGGACCTCGATAGGGGAAGTCGATCATCTCTACCGCCAGAGTATCGGGATCAATACGTGCAATATCGTTGGCATAAAGGCGCGCCACCCACACGGCACCGTCAGGCGTGACGTCAATCCCGTAAGGCATCGGCAAACCCGTCCCCTCTTCATCTGGCGCCGGCTGAGGTCGCCACGCTGGCGGCAGGGCAAAAATAGCAGGCAGTGAAGCAATGATCATGAGCTCTTTAAGGTTGCGTGCAGGTAAATCGATCATGTGAAATTGTTGTGTTTTGCGATCGAACATGGCCACTTGCGAGCTTACCGCGAGCGTAAACCAAACGCGATCGCGCTGATCCACCCTAATGGTGTGGGGATAGAATCCGTCGGGCATACGATGCACGATAAACTGCTTGTTATTGACATCAAACTCTAGCATGGCCTGCTGCATGGAGGGGGTGATAAAAATATTGCCATCTGAGGGCGAAACAGCAAAGGAGTGCACGCCCATGGCATTATCAATCTTCGGAAAACGCGTAAAGCGGTTACCCAAGAATCCGCCAGGCTCAGCGCCCTCCAATGCGGGAACTTTATACACCTGATACTCGCCATTGACGGGATTAATCTCATAGATGCGATCGAAGAGGTTATCTCCCACATAGACCATGCCGTTGGGATGTAATAGCAGGTCATGCATTTGAGAAAACCCATCACCGATGAACCATTCACGCAGCTGCCAGCCGCTCAGCGCAGCCTGCCATGGCTCGGCGCGAGGAATCTCTTGGGGAGATGCACGGAGACGCGCATATTCTTTGCGCAAAATCTCCGCCAGGGGCTCAAAATAGCCTTCAGCCAGCCTGGCACCATAACTATTCATTCGCTGAAACACATCGATCCACTGCGGCTGACTTCGCTCTACACGCATAAACGCCGATGCCTGCTGGTGGCAAAAGGCACAATTCAACTGGAAGGCTGCCTTCAGCTCGTCACTACCAAAATCCACCTGGGATAACCACAAATTTGACGTCGCAGCGTCCACCCTAGCCTGTTCACTCGACAGGGTCATGACAATGTTGTCGGGTCGCTCGTCAGAGCGGAGAATAACATCATTAAAGCCTGGCTTTCTGAGTCTTAGCTCTCCCGCTGGCCACTCAGCCTCGCCTTGCTCAGAGGTAAATACCGTATCGGTCGTGGATGCTGTAGCAGTCAGGCCTTGGGGCAAATAGCCCATAGCATCCTGCGGAATGTCACTGGCTTCAGCAAGGCGTGTCACCATCACTTGAGCGAGCGGCTGCTGCTGTTCATCCACCACGCTAACGCCCCAGCTAACAGTGCTGGCAACACTAAATAGAAGAGCCGGTAAAGCTACACGCATGGCGCTGCTCCGTCGTTATTGTTTTACACAGTGTAGCGCGATGGCCTCAGAAATGAAGTGGTTGAGACGTGCCAAACATGCTAAGGACGTTTTTTAGTGAGAGGTTGTGGGACGAAAAAGTACCCACGGCGGATGGCATGCTCACCTAAGAGCATGCCTTACAAGGAGTTGAAGAGAGGGGCAACGCAGCCAAGAACGTTACATTTGAACCGCCGCCGGCCAAACGCCTTAACGACGTCAATAGTAACATTCCACGCAATAATCGCTGCGTCGTAGGCAGCATCACTATGCGTGGGCTTGGAAATACATCCTCGTGTCCATGACCGAATCGGGACTTAACGACACCGATTCAATGCCTTGATCCACTAACCACTTAGCAAAGTCGGGGTGATCTGACGGACCTTGACCACAAATACCGATGTACTTACCTTCTTTGCGGCAAGCTTTGATCGCCATCTCCAGCAACTTCTTAACGGCTTCATTGCGCTCATCAAATAAGTGCGCCACCAAGCCGGAATCGCGGTCGAGACCCAACGTCAACTGAGTCAGGTCATTTGAACCAATGGAGAAGCCATCGAAATGCTGTAAAAACTCTTCCGCCAGTACCGCATTGGCCGGTAACTCACACATCATGATGACACGCAAACCATGTTCTCCACGGCGTAATCCATTCTCACCCAGAAGCGCTATCACATTAGCCGCTTCGGCTACCGTGCGCACAAAGGGGATCATGATCTCAACATTTTCAAAGCCCATGTCTTCTCGCACCCGTTTGAGAGCTTCACACTCCATGTCAAAACACGCCCGGAAGTTTTCTGAAACATAGCGAGAGGCACCGCGGAAACCCAACATAGGGTTTTCTTCTTCGGGCTCATAGTTGTGACCGCCGACAAGATAGGCATACTCGTTAGACTTGAAATCTGACATTCGCACTATCACTTTCTTGGGCGCGAAGGCGGCAGCAATGCTACTGATGCCCTCGACCAATTTATCGACATAGTAATCCCTGGGGGACGCATAACCGCCAATTCTGCGTTCCACACTGCGTCGAACATCTGCAGGTAAGGTATCAAAGTCGAGCAAGGCTCGCGGGTGAACGCCAATCATGCGGTTAATAATAAACTCTAAGCGGGCTAAACCAACGCCATCGTTGGGCAACGCGCGAAAACCAAAGGCGCGGTCTGGATTGCCGACATTCATCATCACTTTAAAGGGCAGATCCGGCAGATCGTCGACCGAATTCGACACCACCTCAAAATTCAGCACGCCGTCATAAATGTGGCCGGTATCCCCTTCGGCGCAAGACACCGTGACAGGCTGGCCATCTTTCAATAACTCAGTCGCATTACCACAGCCCACCACCGCAGGAATACCCAGTTCACGGGCAATGATCGCCGCGTGACAGGTGCGTCCGCCACGATTAGTCACAATCGCTGAGGCGCGTTTCATCACGGGCTCCCAATCGGGATCCGTCATATCGGAGACTAAAATATCTCCCGGTTTGACTTTATCCATCTGCGACAGGTCACTGACCACACGCACAGTACCAGAACCAATACGCTGCCCAATGCTGCGTCCTTCACACAGTACTTTACTGCGCTCACGCAACATGAACCGCTCAATCACGGTATTAGAGTCACGACTTTTTACGGTCTCTGGCCGCGCCTGGAGAATATACAACTTGCCGTCATCGCCATCCTTACCCCACTCAATGTCCATCGGACGGCCATAGTGCGTCTCAATGATCATGGCCTGCCGGGCCAGTGATTCAACGTCTTCATCACTTAAGGAAAACCGGTTACTTTCGGCTTTTTCGACATCAACCACTTTGACACGCTCGGCCGGATCATCGCTGTACACCATTTTGATAGCTTTCGAGCCAAGGTTGCGGCGCAAAATAGCTTTTTTGCCGGCCGCTAATCCCTGCTTATAGACGTAAAATTCGTCAGGGTTTACCGCACCCTGCACCACCATTTCCCCCAAGCCATAAGACGACGTTAAAAAGACCACACCATCAAACCCCGACTCCGTATCGAGGGTAAACATGACACCACTGCTGCCATTTTCGCTGCGCACCATCTGCTGCACACCCGCCGACAACGCCACCTCAGCATGATCAAAGCCCTGGTGCACCCGATAGGCGATAGCGCGATCATTGTAGAGCGAGGCAAATACTTCACGGATGTGGTGCTTGACCGATTCGAGACCTTTGACATTGAGGAAGCTCTCTTGCTGACCCGCAAACGAGGCATCCGGTAAATCTTCGGCGGTAGCAGAAGAGCGCACCGCAACCGCCATGGTGGGATGATGCGCGGTTAATGTCTGATATGCAGCTTCAATGGCGGCATCTAGCGCTGGTGGAAATGGCGTATCAGAGACTAGTTGGCGAATCCGCTTACCTTCGGCCGCAAGCGCATTGACATCATCCACATTAAGTTTTGCTAACGAGGCATTAATCTCGTCAGCCAAGCCAGACTGCGACAGGAATTCACGATAGGCTTCTGCCGTCGTAGCAAAACCGTTAGGCACACTCACCCCAGCATGACTCAAATGACTAATCATTTCGCCCAACGACGCATTCTTACCACCCACGCGATCGACGTCGTGCATGCCCAAATCCTTGAACCAAAGGACGTAATCAGTCATTTAACTATTCTCCGTGAAGCCTTGTTTATGGCTTTATATATTTGATTTATAAAGATCATAATGGATAAAACCTGTAAATTCCTTACAATGTCGTGGTGTAAAATTACAAGTTTTGGGGCAGTCATGGAAAAGGCGCAAAGAACAGTCTTCTTTATTTCGGATGGCACGGGTATTACTGCCGAGATGATGGGTAAATCGCTCCTCACCCAATTTGAGGGGGTAGAATTTCATCGCGTGTTGACCCCATTCGTGAAAGACCAAGCACGCGCCCGGCATGCCGTCGATGAAATCAACCTGGCGGCGGAGCGTGATGGTTACCCTCCTATTGTCTTTTCTACCTTGGTGCAAACAGATTTAGAAGAGATCATCCAGAGCGCCAATGGCGTCGTGCTCAACTTTTTCTCTAGCTTTATCAAACCCTTAGAAAATGCCTTAGGGATAGCGTCGTCCCACAGCGTCGGTAAATCCCACTCGGGTTCTAGCAGCGATCAGTACTTAAACCGTATTGATGCGGTGAATTTCGCGCTGGAGAATGACGACGGCCACAGCGTTAAAAATTACGATGAAGCGGAAATTATCTTAGTGGGTGTGTCACGCAGCGGCAAAACCCCATCGAGTCTTTATTTAGCGCTTCAATTCGGTATTAAGGCCGCTAACTACCCGATCACGGAAGAAGATATGGAAGAGCGGGTATTACCCAAAATTCTGCAACCTTATAAGCATAAACTTTTTGGTCTTACCATTGATGCCGAACGGCTGTCAGCTATTCGCAACGCGCGGCGCGCGAACAGTCGCTATTCTTCCATTACTCGATGCGAAGATGAGGTGCGCAATGTCGAGGCTATGCTCCGCAAAGCCAGCATCCCCTTCATCGATACCACCGATGCCTCTGTAGAAGAAATTTCAACGCAAATTTTGATCAAGACAGGCTTAAAACGCCATAACTAATCGGAAAGACGCGGCAGTTCTTGAAGGGCGTCCATGGTTTGTCGAATCACAAACTGGCGTCTGGCGGAATTCACTGGCAAAGACATCAGCCCTTGAGTATAGCGCTGTTGCCATGCATCGGATTGGCCAATTATACCGGCGAAGTGGGTCACCCCATTTTGCTGTAAATGCATCAACTTACTAAAATCTTCATCACTGCGAAGCAAGCGCTCATAGAATCGACGATGTGTCGTAAAGCTCTGAGAAATATTGGAAAAATGTTTATCAATACCGAGTGAGGTGATACTTCTGATCAATTCAGCACGCCCTCCCTGCGCCATTGCTTCGACAGCATCCAAGCGCTTTGCTGGCGTCACGTCTGACACGGCATTGGCTTCTTGATACACCGAGTACGTGCTACTCAACAGTCCCACCATGAAACCAAGATTGATGATCACCAGAATGACGGCAGTAGCCAAATGACTCCAATACCCCTTGGCCAAAGGATGCGGCTGTGGCTTAGTCTGGGCTGACTGGGAGTCCTGGTTATCCGCCTCGTCGCTCACTCAACGTCCCCCACGTACTGCAAATTGACTTCACGTTGCACGCTCTTGTCCCGCAAAGCGCGGAGCGCAGCCTCATGAGCCACAAGCCAATCACGGCCACCGCGTGTCATACTAGCGAGCTCACGCGCACTGGTAGCGACGGAATCTACCAACAACTGAAAATCTTTTTCACGTTGCTGCATCGCTACTAATAGATCACCGCTAAATCCACCAGAACACTGCTGCTCTAAATCAGCGGCCTTGTCTGCGACAGCTTGTAATTTGGCGAGTTCTTCGCCTTTAAACTTGGCCAGCCTGGCAACACTACCCTCTAATTCTTCTATTCGTTTGAGAAGAATCGCTTCACTATTTGCTGCCTGGTCATAGTCGGGCACACTGCTGTACAGCAGGTACACCGCTACCGACGAAATAATTGCCACGCCAACACTGATCACCAAGGCGATGATCATTAACCAACGATTGAGGTTAATCCGCTTGATAAACGCCTCTTCAGGCGCACTTGCTTGGTTGTTGTCTTCTGCCTCAGCCATCGCCTTATTCCCTGTTGCTACAGGGAGGATGTCGGCGACGGCTGTGACAACTTTAAGGCAGCTGTTGGTCGATGATAATTTTGACCGTTGGTGCGTCTATCGCGGGAGTCACTTGGACTGGAGAAGAGACTTGGTAATCACCAGAGCCAGGCGTTACGGTACCGCTTTGAGAGAAGCGTGCCGATATTTGCACATTTGGAAACTGTGAAAGACGCATGGCCGGCGTCATGGCCATATTGTCGTTAAGGGTAATATTGACTGGAAATGGCGTATCGGGTGATAGACGCGCCACGGCCAAGGGCATACGTGGACCGTCAATAGCCTGCGCGAACACGAAAAGCGCCGCTTCGTCACTTACTTCGATACCTTGATCCTTAAGCGCCGTAGACAAATCCACTACGACCTTTACCGCCACGACATTGTCAACCGCCAACAGCGGAATATCGATACCCTGACGCTCTGCCAGCGCCACCGCATTATCGATTCCCTGCTGAATGACGTCGGCGTCCGGCGAACCCGCGGGTAATCGACTCACAATTTTTCTCCATGCCTCTACAGCACGTGCGTAATCGCCAGCTTCAAACGCCGCAATACCTACGAGCCCCAGGACAGTCGACTGGTCGGGGTCAAGTGCCAACGCACGCTGAACTAAGCCTTCTATTTTGGGCGTCATCTGCCGCTGACCAGCCATAAACTCTGCTTGCGCCCAATAAGCAATCACCTCGGCATCGTCAGGGTACTGTTGGGCTAACTGGGCATAATTATTTGCGGCGGCAGAAAAGTCCTGCACATTCATGGCGGTTTGTGCCGCCATTACCCAATAATCAGGCTTACGTTTTCCATGTTTGGCCGCCACGTGTTGAATACGTTGGTGAAGATCCATGATTTCAACGCGCTGCGCCTCAAGCGACTCTGGCATCTGGAGGTTAAGCAACCTATCTTGCAGCAGAATTTCGTCCAACCCACCAACACGCTGATAAACCAACACTGAGATAAGCGGCACAAAGATAATCGGTAAGATCCACCAGCGGCCACGGTTCACCTCCAGTACATCGACCCGATCATCGCTGTCTTCTAGCAGGGTCCTATCGAGTTCAGCCAGTAATATACCGGCTTCCTCCGCACTGATGTCACCATTCGCCAACTGCGTTTGGATGTCACGCGTTTCGGAACGGTAGTTAGCCACATTAGCTAACTGGCGGGCGCGCTGTTGACTCGTATCCAATGTCTCATGACGGCGCATTAACGGTAGCACGACAAACAGTATGGCCAAGGCAATAAGCGTCGCGGCCAGCAAATAGAATTCGGTTTGCATCAGGATTTATCGCTCTCTTCTTCGACGCTATCTAACACGCGCTGTAATCGTTCGCGAGAGGCCGCATCTGCCAATACCTCATCGCGCTGCTGGCTGCTTCGTTTAACAATAATAGTGACAGTACCTATCGCTAA
This sequence comes from Pseudomonadales bacterium, assembly GCA_035458985.1. Classification (GTDB taxonomy): domain Bacteria; phylum Pseudomonadota; class Gammaproteobacteria; order Pseudomonadales; family JAHEIH01; genus JAHEIH01. The sequence goes on along the minus strand of DATHYR010000143.1, from coordinate 2,114 downwards.
GACCAACAGCACAGCCGGCGCTAACCAAAGGTATAGGGTAATCCCCGACGCTTTAGGGCGGTATAAGACAAACTCTCCATACCGAGCCACCATGTAGTCATAAATCTCGTCGTCACTGTAGCCTTCGTGCAAGAGTCTATGCACTTCACGGCGAAGATCCGACGCCACGCCGGCATTGGAGTCTTCCAAATTTTGGTTTTGGCATTTTGGACAACGCAGTTCTTTAACAAACACGTGGTATCGATCACGCAATTCGGGAGAATCAAACTGATATGTTTCAATCACCGCTTGCGCTGACATCGACCACAACAGGCAAAAGCTTGCTAACAATCTGAGCATTATTGACCACCCATTAATAATTCAAGGTAGCGAGGTTTAAACTTTTGCTCCCAGACATTGCGGTCCAAAGGCCCTTGGTAGCGCATCTGAACTACTCCGTTGGCATCTACCAAGTAGGTTTCAGGGGCACCGGTAATCCCTAAATCAATACCAAATCGTCCGTCGAGATCGACGACATTAAAACGGTAGGGGTTGCCTTTTTCGTCTAACCATACGCGCGCTTTATCAACATTATCCTTGTAGTTCACCCCGATAATGGTGACCCCTTCCTTTTCACGGAGATAATTTAGAAAGCTGTGTTCCACAGCACAGGAAGGACACCAAGTCGCCCATACATTGACAAGCGCTGGCGACCCTAGCACAGCCTCATTATCGAGTGTCTCACCGGGGCTATCGAGATCCGGCAACTTAAAGGCTGGCAAAGGCTTTTCGAGAAGAGCCGACGGCAATGCGCGTGGATCCAGTTCCAGTCCCTTGATGAAAAATCCAGCCAGCACCGCAAACACCACCAAGGGGAGAAAGAGTTTTAAACGCCTCATTACGCCCTCGCTGGCATGTCTGCGGGTTGGGGCTGATCGCTCACCGCATGGCTCGCCTTCACTTTCAACTTATAGCGCTTATCCACAATCGCTAGGAAACCGCCCAAAGCCATAATCAACGAGCCAAGCCAAATGAAACGCACCATGGGCTTGTAGTGGAGCCTAATCGCCCAAGCACCCTCATTCAACTCATCGCCCATGGCCACGTATATATCCCGCCATAAGCCAGGATCGATCGATGCTTCGGTCATGATTTGACCCGAGGCATTATAACGACGCTTTTGAGGGTGTAGCTCAGCAATCTCACGCTCGCCTTGAAAGACACGAACAATGCCTTCTGTACCGATGAAGTTCGGCCCAGTAATCGGACGACTTCCCTCGAATTGGAAGCGATATTCACCAATTGAGGCCGACTCACCTGGCGCCATACGAATATCTTTTTCAACACTGAACTGACTGACAATACACACACCAATCACTGTTAACGCAAAACCCAAGTGACCAATTTGCATACCGTAATAGGAGGCTGTCAATCGGCGCAATCCCTTAACTAGTGAAGGCGCGTGACGTAGTTTATTACGTAAATCTACCCATACACCCATCACCAGCCAGAAGGTAAAGAGTAACGCCAGTAGAGACCAAACATCCACCCTTTGTAGCGCGGCGAATGCCAATATAGCCGTGCTAATCAATGTGCCCAATACCACCGCCAGCAAGTGTGTGCGTAACACTTCCCATCGGGTCGATTTCCAATGCAATAGCGGACCGATACCCATAAAGGCAATCAAAAATGCTGTTAGTGGCACATACACGGCATTGAAGTATGGCGGTCCTACCGAGTATTTACCTAATTGCAATGCGTCAGTGATTAACGGAAAAATCGTACCCGCTAATACCGTGATTGTCGACACCAGCAACACCACGTTATTGACCAATAAGAATGTCTCGCGCGATAAAAAGTCAAACCGCGATTTAGCCGATACCGCCGGGGCTCTAAACGCATACAACGCAAGAGAACCGCCAATAACAATAGCTATGAAACCCAGAATAAATACGCCACGCTCTGGATCAGCGGCGAACGAGTGAACCGACGTCAACACCCCGGAACGCACTAAGAAAGTCCCCAACAGACTTAAAGCAAAGGCAAAAATGGCGAGCAATACCGTCCAGCTTTTAAATAGCCCGCGTTTTTCAGTCACCGACAAAGAGTGCATGAGGGCCGTACCCACCAGCCAG
>DATHYR010000142.1:0-1025 GCA_035458985.1 Pseudomonadales bacterium | reverse complement strand
TTTGATGACTTATACCAAGCGTGTGAGGCACAAGGATTGCCGCTACGCACAGCAATTAACGAGTATGCACCTGGGCAAGTAGAATTGACCTTGCACCATCGCATGGATGCCTTGCAAGCCATTGATGAAGGTATTCGCTATAAGCGTTTAGTCAGAGGAGTGGCGGCAAAGCATGGTATGCAAGCTTGCTTTATGGCAAAACCTTTTAGTGGACATGCTGGCAGTGGTATGCATCTGCATATGAGCCTTGCAGATCAGTATGGCGAGAATTTGTTTGCGAGTGAAGATCCTCAAGGGACACCTTTATTGCGCTATGCCATAGGGGGGATGATGGCGACGCTCGAAGACGCTTTAGCAATATTCTGCCCTCATGCCAATTCCTATCGACGTTTTCAAGCGCGAAGCTATGCACCACTTGGTAAGAGTTGGGGAGTGAACAATCGTACTGTGTCGTTGCGAGTCCCGGGTGGCAGTGCTGCAAGTCGGCATATCGAACATCGCATTTGCGGTGCCGATGCCAATCCCTATTTAGCTGCGGCCATGGTGCTGGCTGGCGCGCATTTGGGAATTACCGCGCAATTGGATCCAGGTGAGGCCGTGGTGGGGAATGGTTACGAACAGTCCCATGAACGCTTATCAACCGATTGGTTGACAGCACTGCGAACCCTAGAACAATCTGAATTTGCTAAGGCAACGTTAGGCGAGGCATTTCTTAAGGTGTTTATGGCGATAAAATGGGCTGAGTTTAGCCAGTTTATGGCTGAAGTCGGTGAGCAAGATTGGCGTTGGTATTTACATCATGCCTGATCTTTGCGTGAGAGATTTGTAGCGGTTGAAAAGTAAAAAAGCATTCTTAGGAATGGTTTTTTTTAGCTTGCTTGTTTCTTTGCAGGGAAAAAGCCAACTGCAATAACTTTACAACAAATGTATCGTTGCGTGCTAGTGGATTTCGAGTCAATTTGCTTCGTATGGTCGCAGTACGAGAGGAATTGTCTAGAAGTGTTAACTTGGTCAGTTAATTTGAG
>DATHYR010000141.1:0-1293 GCA_035458985.1 Pseudomonadales bacterium | reverse complement strand
CTCGTTCTATTGTGATGCTTACGCCATTCTCGCCATCGTGCCCGCGTGTCTCGATCGTCACGCGGCTGTGACAGTATCGCCGCGATCGCACAAAATAGAGCGATGGCGGTTAGGGTTATGCTGTGGATCATTTGCTGCCTCTGTGTTAAAAATTCCTTGCTTATGATTATTGCTTTAGCCAATCAATCGATTCCCTGGCGTAAAGCTTCGACAACCCCTTTCGATTGATCCACGAGTCCATTGACGAGTAAATTCGGCGGCAGTAATCAATCCTAATCGCTTCTCCACCGTTTTTTGGCGACGCCAACCACCATTCGCGAAATCTAGTTGCCGATGTCTGCCACGCATCTTTAATGACGCCAGTTCTCACAGCATCAGCCCATTCGATAATTTCTTGCTCGTGCCCTTTTTCAATTGCAATCGCCATCATCGCAAGAACACATCCGTGCCTCAGGATCTTATGTCCTCCGCAAATGCGATACGCTCCGCAAATTGCTTCGGCGTGCTTTCCATAAAAGTCTTTTACCTCAAAAAGATTTGGCCTTCTGTTTCCAATTAAAACCATCCACATTTTGCAAGTTGCTATTGATTGCTTTGTCGCTTGCTGATCCCCTTCGATTGCAAGTGCGTCTGCATATGATCGCGGCCGCATTTGAGCATCGATAGACATTTTTGAATCAGAGCAAACGCCATAAGTAACGCTCATCTTTACTGGCATTCCAGCCTTAACAATAGCTTGCAGCCTGTGTTGTCCATCAATCAAATTTCCTCTTTCATCAAACGCAATGCCTTGATGCGTCAACTCAAATTGCCCTGCAAGAATTGCACGGCAAATAGAATCGACATGAGGTTTTGAAAGCTTTCTGTTTGACTTATTTCTTAGCAAATAGGCCGCCGCCATTTCCGGCGTTATTGTTTCTATAACGGTTCGCATGTGTTGTGCCTCGTAAAAAGCGCCGGCGGGTTTGCACAACACACTTTGCCAAGAAATGGCGAGAGGTTCCCGCCGGCGCTCTGTTTTGTCTTTCGGTGTTGTGCTGGAGGAAAAGATAGACGAGGGTAATCACCGCGTCAAGACAATTCCAAAAGATTTTTTAGCCGTCTTCTCTGCGGCTTGCGAAATAGTTTGCGATCTCGATTCGCAGCCCCGCCGGTGCGGCCTCTGTCCATCGCCACGCCTTGCCGTCAGTCTCGATCATCGCCTGCGGGTCGAAGTCCCAGCGACACAAAATTTCATCGCGGGAAATGTACTGCCGGTTCGATCGATCGCCGTGCCACAAATGCTTAACCGCC
>DATHYR010000140.1:0-1053 GCA_035458985.1 Pseudomonadales bacterium | reverse complement strand
ATGGCGAACGCCATGGGACGACTCGTAGGCACAGTGCTGTCGGGCTGGCTGTATCAAGTCTATGGTATCGAGGCATGTCTATGGATCTCGAGCCTGTTTTTGGTATTAACGGCGCTGATTTCCCTTAAGTTACCGCGTTAACAACGAAACGAGAGAGGCGATGCAAAGACTCAGATTTGTAGCAATTGGACTATCCATTAGACTGAGTGTTTTTGGCTTGAGTCTTGGGCTCAGTCAAATCATGGTCTCTACCGTCTTTGCTGCGGACTGGCAACGCCCTGACTATATTCGCCAAGCCTTTGTGGACATCGCTCTTAACAATGAATATGACAAAAGAGCGCAGCGGGTACGTAAGTGGCTGATACCGATCAACTTGCATATCGAACATAGAGTGGCTGACGAGGCCCGTCATCAGCAATTAGTGCAAATGCATGTGAGTCATTTGCAGCAAATCACTGGCCATCCAATCGCCTTAGTGCCAGACGCTGAACTTGCCAATGTACACTTAGTGTTTACGCGCCAAGTGTGGTGGCAAGCCGATGTGCTGCGTTTAATGGGACCACAAGCGGTTGAGCATCTGCATGGTGCCGTGTGTATTGCTCATATGGAAGTGAATGCGCGTAGCGAAATAACCCGTGCTTTTGTGGTGATCCCCGTTGATCAAGCCAACATGCAAGGCAAGTTATTGGCCTGTGTGGTGGAGGAACTGACCCAGATTATGGGCTTACCCAATGACTCTGACGCTGTTTTCCCCTCTATTTTTAATGATAAAACCCCAGAGACGCTACTGACCGGGCTAGATGGCGTGTTACTCGAACTCCTCTATTCCCGTGAGTTGCTGGTGGGGATGACGGCTGCTCAAGCGCAACCTGTCATCACTCAGTTACTCGGGCAATGGCAGGCTGACGGCCATTTAGCACTTGCTGAGAAGCGGATCCGTCAAGGGCAACTGTATCCACTGTTAGGTTACCGTTAGCAACCTGCTTAGCGCTTTTCTTTCATGATTAATATGAGGAATTTCCCTTTGTTCGATAAGGGGATGGTCTATCTTTA
>DATHYR010000139.1:0-1385 GCA_035458985.1 Pseudomonadales bacterium | reverse complement strand
ACGACGCCACAATCTTTGAAAATCCTAATCAACCCTTTACTCAGCCTGTTGATGGCTGGGGACGCTTTGTTATTCCTACCACTCTGAATGGTGACTATTGGGATAATACCCCAGTCGGCGGCATCCAAATTCTCGCTGGTCGTTCTAACCCCGCCGCTATTCAGTTTACTGCACAAGTGGCCGGTGTTTACGCGGTAGATGCTCGGTTCTGGGATGCGCACCCATCATCGGCGCCCTCTGATCCGCTGTATGAAGTCTACAAGGTCGATGTGAACGGCAATGCCGTGTTGGTCAGTAATGATAACGAAGCGATCACCGATGATAACACCGGCGCTGTTAAGGAACGGGCTACGGTGCATCAAATTGTTTTAGCCGCCGGTGAAAAGCTTGTATTTGCCGTGCATAAAGGCGATGCGGGCGGCGTGGGCGAAGATGAGGTTGCTGCCAATATTCATATTAGTTTGCTGGCCACAGAAGTCGTTAATGACGGTGTGACGTACTACTACAACATGACCACCGGCCGCTATTTGAGTTTATCCTCATCGTCTGCCAACTGGAACGATGCCAAAACTGCTGCCGCAGGTTACACCATTAATGGTCAAACAGGCTATCTAGCGACACCAACGGATTCTACCTCGCTGCAAATTGTTCGTGCCTTGATGCAAAACGCCAATGTGACTGGTACGTGGGCAGGTGGTTATCAAGTCACAACTATCGCCGAGCCAAACAGTGGCTGGTTGTGGATGGATGGCCCTAATGCGTTTAAACCCTTCAGCGGTCAGTGGGCAGCCAATGAGCCAAACAATGCCGGCGAAGAAAATGCCTTGGGTTTTAATGCCCCCAGTGCCGACATTAATGGCTTCAATAATATCGGCTATAACGACTTTAATGAGGCCAGCGAGTTCCGTTACTTCGTCGAAGTAGGCGATGGACCACAAATTACCCCGGTTGAACTAACGAGTTCACTGTCGGTAGACAGCGGCAGCGCCATGGTGTTTGTTGATCCGCAAACCGTTTATAGCGTGAAAACGGGGCATTATTATCGCATTCCCACCTCGTCAGCCGATTTTGAATACGCTCAAACGCTGACTGAAGCTGCAACCTATAACGACGGTTCCTCCGTCGCCACCGGGTATCTAGCTCGCATCGATGACGCCGAAGAGCTGGATCTCATCAACCGTTTAATGGCGGCCAATAACACCGACGGTGTATGGGTCGGCCTGCAGGGTGAAGCCGGTAATAACGGTGCCCTGAATTGGAAATGGGTCGATAGCAGTGGCGCGATTAGCCACTTTGATGGCAGCAAATACTACCAAGAAGTGGTGGTTGAAAATGCCCTTAAAGAGGCGGGTTGGGTCATTCGTTCCTATGATGATTTCGAACAC
>DATHYR010000138.1:0-1371 GCA_035458985.1 Pseudomonadales bacterium | reverse complement strand
CTGGACCGAAAAAACTGGCGTAAGCAAGTTCGGAGAATATACAGGCAACGGCAGCAGCGACGGACCTGTGGTCTCGTGCGGCTTCCGTCCCGCGATGGTCATGATCAAGTGGTACGAAAGCGTCAACACTTCAGAATCTTGGCATATGTATGACAATAAAAGAGGTGGGAACCCTAATAACACAGTGCTTTTCCCTGATGCAACTGCTGATGAGGAAAGCCCAAGCGATCGATATATTCAGTTCACCTCTGACGGCTTTCAGCTCAAGTCAAGCGGTCAAGCAATCAACCGTTCTGGGGCAAAGTTTGTCTTCATGGCGTGGGCGGCGACGTTTACTGCCGGCGACCTCAAGGCGTTGTACACCGCCAACCTCCCCGCGCCGACGGTTAAGGATGGGTCGGAGTATTTCAATACGATCTTATGGGCAGGTGATAATGCAAACCCACGGACTTTGACCGGCGTCGGGTTCCAGCCTGATTGGGTCTGGCTTAAAGACCGTACACAGTCAACTAATCATCGACTGGTTGATGCTGTACGAGGTGCAGGAAATACTCTGAAGTCAAACAACACGTCTAGTGAAACGTCGTCTGAGGTAGCAGGCACAATTACAGCCTTTACGTCTGACGGTTTTACCGTTGAGGGAACTTCTACCGTAGAAGGCGTCAACCTCAGTGGCGATAATTTTGTCGCTTGGAACTGGCTTGCAGGCGGCAGCGGCTCAAGCAACACCAATGGCACCATCACCAGCACAGTGAGCGTCAACGCTACGGCTGGTTTTTCGATTGTTCAATTTGACGGCACCGGAGCCAACGGAAGCATTGGTCATGGTCTTGGTGTCGCGCCTAGCTTCATCGTGGCGAAGTCAAAGACCCACGCAGACAACTGGTTTGTTTATCACTCAGCCATTGGCGCAAATGGGTACATAATGCTTAATCAGCAAGCGGGTACAGATAGTCCTAACTCAACAGTCTGGCAAAACGTATCACCAACAAGCACGGTGTTTTATGCCAGCACAGGCGGGTATAACGACAGCGGGGACACAATTATCGCCTACTGCTTTGCCGAAGTCGAAGGCTACAGCAAGTTCGGCAGCTACACCGGCAACGGGTCAAGCAATGGTCCGTTTGTGTACACAGGATTTAAACCTGCCTGGTTAATGGTCAAGAAGAATGCCGCTAGTACTGATTGGAAAATATATGACACTGGACGCGAACCCTACAACGTAGTGAGCGCACGACTTGCGGCTAACACGTCTGCTTCAGAGTTAAGCGGTAATGCTCAAGAAATAGATTTTGTCTCAAACGGATTTAAATTCCGTGGAACTAATGGCGACCAAAATAGCTCCGGTACGTTTTACTATGTAGCTTTTGC
>DATHYR010000137.1:0-1063 GCA_035458985.1 Pseudomonadales bacterium | reverse complement strand
GTGCGTGACTCGATCGAATGGGCCATGCTGACATGGTCTAATTTACGCAAAAAATGTTCGGCCTGAAAATGATGCAGGTCGATGTAGCTATACCATGTGGCTTCATCGCTGTGGCTCGAGGCTTCAAAACGCTCGCGATAGGGGGCAAGGTACTGTAAAGACGACTCATCTTTAATATTTTGCTGGAATAAGGTGTTTTTCTGCAGGTCGGTAAACTTTTCCCCCGAGGTCCTAAACAACAGGGTCTCGCTCCATATGCGCTTGTACCATTCCCACTCGCGATTCATGGAAAAATTGGCGCGAAAATATTTCTTTAGCCAATTTTTGTTGCTTAACGTCGCCGCCTTTTGAATGTCTAAATACTCAAAATATTGGCGATAACCTAGGAATAATTCGTCGATGCCTTCGCCGCTCATGACAACGCGATAACCGCCGCCAGCAATGTCTTCAAAAAGCAAATAGAGCGGAATAGCCGCGGGGTCGTTTAGGGGTTCATCGAGTTGGCCAAACACCCTATCGCTCGCCTCGATGAAGCGCGTTTGGTCGATTTCAATCACTGTGTGATCTAGGCCGAGAAAGTCTGCTGTCGCTTTCGCCTTGTGGCGCTCATCGTAGTTTTGAAATTAGTTGTAGCCGAGGGTGAAGGTTGGGAGTGTATGGCCATGTTTTTTGGCTATCGCCGCAATTAATGCGCTATCGATGCCACCGGAGAGTAAGGATGCCATTGGCACGGCCGCCTTGAGGCGTGAGGCAATGGCATCATTAAGCCTGTCTTCTAAGATATAACGTGCGTCGGATTCATCAGTAATTAACGCTGTTTCGCCACGGGCTAACACATTATAGTAGCGGTGTACTTGGACGATGTTATCTTTGAATGACAGGTATTCCCCCGCTGCAAGTTTGAAGATGCCTTGATAAAATGTGTGTGGCGCTGTAGGTGCCAAGAAGGATAAATAGCTTTGTAGTGCTTCTTGGTTGAGCCGTTTGTGTTTTAAAAAGGGCACAATGGCTTTGATTTCTGAGGCAAATACAAAGCACTCACCGTGGTGATAAAACAGCGGTT
>DATHYR010000136.1:0-1296 GCA_035458985.1 Pseudomonadales bacterium | reverse complement strand
CTTCTCATATATAGATGAGGCATCAAATGCAGTGCCAGAACCGCCAAACTCGGTGCGATTGATATATCCCATCACAGTCGGTGCACTGCCAATGGCAAACTCTGACACAATGCCGTGCTCTGCATCATCAGACACCACTGTAGGTGTAGACCCGCCACAGCAATCCCACATTGGCCAATCAGGATTTTCGTTGTCGGCAAAGATCACCAAAGAAGGCAGACTGGCATTGGGACGAGCGATCTTAACTTCATCCATAAGGTACTCGGCACCATTGCCGCTCCCCCATGCGGGGAACACCATCACCACATCGATAGCAGATAGATCCAGTCCTTTAGCGGCTAAAAGAGATAGCGGAAAGCTATACGTTTGCCATTGGCCTACCGTTGGAGCGAGTCCTTCGGTGCTATCAGTAATAGGCAATTCAACCGCTGTCGCACCCTCATTGCTTTCCAGTTTCACCAACCAAGCCACATCGGCAGCAACAGGCGCACTGACTAATTTCATGGCAAAACTGACCACGCCAGTCGATTCAATAGGCGAAGCATCAAAAGGACTTGGTACACCGGCAGGATCAGTGATAAACGCCGAACGGCTGATAAATCCATTAACGGTAGGACTCTCTCCGACGACGAAGCGATAAACATCACCTTTGTCAGCATCGGCGACTAAACCAGGGGTTGACCCACCACAGCAATCCCACGCGGCCCAGTTTGGGTTAGGTGTGCTGTCAAAAATGAGTAAGTCTTTTGCCACACCATCCGATGGAGGCGTTGGCGCTGGCGCCTTACCTTCGACGAGGGCATCATCAAGCTTATCGTAACCGGGGCGGACTGTCTCACAACCTTTGCCGGTATCGAGGTTAGCAGCACATTGATAAACTCGAACATAATCAACTTGATATCTGTTTTCGCTGTTAAAAGCAGTCTCATCAATGCCGGTTTCATTGACGTTGATCGGCCAGTTGCCACCAACAGCAAAGTTCAACATCAAATGGAATTTTTCATCAAAAGGCTGATTGCCCCAAGTTAAATTCAAATCACCAGTGGATTGGTCATAATACTCGGTAAACCATCCCTTATAAGCTAGACCAACAGGTTGATCTTTTGAGTTATATCTAAGTTCTGAACGGCGTTGAGTGGCGTACAAATAATCATCGACATACCAGCGAATTTCCCCTTGCTGCCATTCAATGGCATAAGTATGGAAATCATCAGCAGGATTAATATTGTTAGGTAAAGTATAGGCCTTACCAGATTGCTCATTATTAGGCCATTCGCGGCCGTAGTGAAGCGTGCC
>DATHYR010000135.1:0-13817 GCA_035458985.1 Pseudomonadales bacterium | reverse complement strand
GATAGCTTGGATCTGGTGAACGTCGCGGTGAAATTAGCTCAGGATGATACCAACCAGTTCAGGCAGTGGATGGACGCTTCGCTCGTGGGTAGGCTGAGCGATGAGGTCGCAGCGCGTTTTTACGCCGATCGCCCCATGGTGTGGGCGGTGGTGGCCGCGCCTTGGGTGTTAATACAAGAGCATAAAGCGTGACAAAGGCGGATTTTGAGGCCACCGTGAGTGCGCGATTAATGCGGCTTTTTGGTGATATGTCTGCGGGTATGGGGGTGTCACCTGCCAGGAGATTGCGGCTTGAGGGGTATTTGCAAGCAGGTGTCGAGCTGGGTTTATTAACGAGAGCCCGCGCCATTAGCCTGTTGTGTGAAAGCTATGCGTCTCAGTTTGGCGACGTCCTCGAGGCAGACTCGCCCTTGTTGGGCGACCCTGCGGCCGAGGAAATTGATATTAGAATTCCTTTGCGTTTACCCCTCGCTGCAGAGGCTGACAGGCCTTCCTAGGTCATAAATAGCGACCAAAATAACTGGGTTCGGTGGTGATACCGCTTATATCACGGCGGAGTAAATCTAGGCAGATAGCGCTCACCATGCGCTGAAAGGTGGTGCGATCCATTCGAAGTCGCAACTGCTTCGTGTGAAGCGCATGCGCCTGTCCCCAGGCTATCCAAACAGTCCCCACGGGCTTGTCTTCGGTGCCTCCATCGGGGCCGGCAATACCCGACACAGCCACGCCCCAGTGAGCACCTGATCGACGCATGGCGCCAAGGGCCATTTCCCTCACCGTGTGTTCACTAACAGCACCCTGTGTGGTAAGTGTCGCAGGGTTAACGCCTAGCATGTCACTTTTCATCGCGTTGGCGTATGTGACAAAACCCGCACCAAATACCGCAGAAGAACCTGGCACTGAAGTTATCTCGCTGGCTATACGTCCGCCGGTGCAGGACTCCGCGCACGTCAGCTGCTCTCCCCGCGCCGCCAACAACGATACCACTGTACCGGGTAAGCTACCATTGCCGTCACACACGACATGGTCGCCGAGTAACTCACGCAGTGTCGTTAAGGTTTGCGCGTGAAGCGCTGGCTCGCCTTTAGAGCGCAACTTGACTTCTAATAGCGGCATTCCGGCGCGGAATCCCAGATCCATGTTGCTGGGCCAGTCGGGACATTGGTCGTGAACCATCTGTTGAATGCGTGATTCCCCAAGGCCAAAGCACTGCAATTTATCGAAACAAAGGCTGTGATCAGCCTCAAGGGTGGGCAGAATATGGTGGCGCATCATTAGTCGTAGTTCCGACGGAACGCCTGGTGTTGTCATCACACGACAACCGTTGAGTGCGAGTTCAAAGCCAACGGCACTGCCGCGGTCATTGGGTATAATCTTGCAACCAGCGGGTAGCATGGCTTGCTTGAGATTGGCGCGGCTCAATTCTACGCGCCTTTGCTCACACCAACGCTCCAAATGGGCTCGGGCTTGGGGGTGCTCCTCGATCGCAAGTCCGGCAACATGCGCAAGAATTTCAGCCGTGAGATCGTCTTGGGTTGGCCCCAATCCGCCGTTGATGATCAGGATATCGTGTGCTTTGCTGAGGTGATCAATATAGTGTTGTAGCGCGTGGCGATCATCGCCAACGGTCACTTTGGTGTCGACGTTAAGGCCTATTTCAAACAGCATTTGTGCCATTTCGGCCGAATTTGAATCCACGATATCGCCACTCATGAGTTCGTTGCCGGTCAATAAAAATGCTGTTTTCATGCGTACCTCAAGCCAAGGGTGTATTGCGCCATGCTACAAGACATGCAGCTGACAGACTAGTTAACTATGCTACACTGCGGACAAATTTTTAGTGTGAGTACCACATGAAAGCCTACGTTATTCCCGTCACCGCTTACCAACAAAACTGTAGTTTGTTGGTGTGCGAAGAAACCCATAAAGCAGCCCTTGTCGATCCGGGGGGAGACCTACCCAAGCTGTTAGAGGCGATTGAGAAATTGGGCTGTGAGCTTGAAAAAATTTTTTTGACACACGCCCACATGGATCACTGTGCCGGGGCTGGCGTGCTGCGTCAACAGCTGAATGTGCCAATAGAAGGTCCTCAAAAAGAGGATATTTTTTGGCTAGAAAAACTGCCCGAGTGGTGCAAGATGGCCGGCTTCCCTATCGCTGAAGCGTTTGAGCCCGACCGTTGGCTGGAAGAGGGTGACACGATACATTTTGGCAACGTCACGTTGGATGTGCGCCATTGTCCTGGCCATACGCCTGGACACGTCGTGTTTTTCCACCCCGAAAGCAAGCTGGCCTTTGTCGGTGACGTGCTGTTTCAAGGCTCTATCGGTCGCACTGATTTTCCACGTGGCGACTACGATACCCTCGTGGCTTCAATTCGTGACAAACTCTGGCCGCTGGGGGATGACGTCAACTTTGTGCCTGGCCATGGCCCAAACTCGACCTTTGGTCGTGAGCGTGCCACCAACCCCTTTGTGTCTGACAAGAACTTCGGTTGAGGAATTCATCATGCAATCACTCGCTATCATGCCCGTCATCAGCAGTTTTTATATTGGGGTTAACGTACTGCTGATTTTTATGTTAGCGATGTATGTCGTGGTGTTACGCATGCGACATAAGGTAGGGCTTGGCGATGGTGGCGTACCCGAGATGTTGCGGGCGATTCGCGTTCATGGCAATGCTCTTGAGTATGTCCCGCTAGCGTTGTTGATGATCTTAGTGTTAGAACTGATGGGTGTGCCGCGTTTTCATTTGCACGCGCTTGGTATCACATTGACCCTTGGAAGGATCCTGCATGCCTGGGGCTTGGCACGCTCTAGTGGAACATCGCCAGGGCGCTTTGTGGGGACGTTATTCACTTGGGCAGTATTCTTATATGCCGCGGTTATATGCATTAAAGTTAGCATAAGTTAATGTTGTTATAACAATATGAAATAATATTCTTTTTCATTCTAAGCCAGGTTTACTACATTAACGTCGTGGCATTGACGCTGTTCGACGAAGGACTAAACCGGCATGAATCTAGATCTACACGCAATCAACCATCAGTTACGCGGCCTTCCCCCCGAGCAAATAGTGCAATGGGCGATGGGGTTGGGTAAGCGCATCATCGCCTCAACCAGTTTTAGTAAAGGCTCTGCCGCCATGCTAAATATTCTTGAGCAAGCGGGTGCAGATTTTCCTGTGGTATGGGTGGATTCTGGTTACAACACCCCGGATGCCTACCGCGTTGCGCAGCGCTTAATCGATCGTTATTCACTGCACTTTCAAATTTACACCCCTCGCGTCTCGGTGGAGCGACGCGCTGCGCTGGGTGGTGTGCCCGCCGCTGATTCGGCAGCGTTCAAAACCTTTGTAGAAGAGGTGAAGTTAGAACCGTTTCAGAGAGCGCTGAACGAACTACAACCCGATATTTGGATCACCGGTATTCGCCGTGACGAGACCGCGCATAGGCAGGGTTTAGATATCGTTAGCTGGGATGAGCGGGGTCTTTTAAAGGTGGCGCCCATCTTTGAGTGGAGCCAAGCGGAACTTGATGCCTATTTGACCGCACTTGATTTGCCAAGCCCTGCCAGTTATTTCGATCCGACCAAATTGAGTGAGCACGCTGAATGCGGCCTGCATACCAGTGCAAGGATAGCTGTTTAAACACTGGACAAAATAGCGCTTTGGGTTCAAGCTTCTGGCACTCCATGGAGTGGTTTGAGGCTAAGAGCGCAGGCATGATTGAACAGGATTCAAAAGATATCCCTTCTATCGGTAATAACCGCTTGGCCGAGTTGCGCGTTTTACACCGTGAGTTGCACGAAAAAATTGATGCCTTGCTCCAAAATCCGTTTGCAGATCAAATTCAACTTCGCCGCTTAAAGCGTGAAAAGCTGTTGGTGAAGGATGCTATTGCTCGTCTGCGCAGCCAAATGATTCCCGATCTCGACGCTTAGACCATGTCCGCCGCTTATCGCTATGCACTCTTGACCATCGCGATGTGGTCGACCAGCGCTACCGCCTTTAAGTTGGCGCTTGCCCATTTATCGGTGCCGGCGGTATTAGCGGTGGCGTCAACGAGCTCAGCGTTGCTCTTACTCCTTGTCCTCACCTGGCAGCGTCGATTGTCCCAGCTTAAAGCGTTTATCATTGCGCACTGGCGACCCGTCATGGGATTGGCCGTATTGAATCCTGTCTTGTATTACTTGGTGCTTTTCCAGGCCTACGATGCCCTGCTGGCCCAGCAGGCACAGGCCATCAATTATTCTTGGGCAATCTGTTTAAGTCTGTTGTCGGTTTTTTTACTGGGCCAAAAACTGTCAGGGCGCGATATTGTGGCGAGCCTGTTGGCCTATGTAGGCGTGGTTATTGTGGCGTCGGGTGGGGATCTTGCCACCCTTATGGGCAGTAATCTTCCTGGCGTATTATGGGCGCTATTGAGTACTTTGTTGTGGGCCTTTTACTGGGTATACAGCTCGAGAGCTAAACTCGACCCGGTCTTAAGTTTGTGCGCGATGTTCTTATTTAGTCTGCCGATGCTGTGGCCCTTAGTGGGACGAGAGGCGTTTAACCATGTCGATATTTCCAGTCTCGCGGCGGCGATATACGTAGGGTTATTTGAGATGGGGGCCAGTTTTGTGACGTGGCTCCTAGCGTTACAGCATGCGAAACACGTGAGTCGAATTGCGAATCTCATCTTTTTATCCCCCTTTCTCTCCCTCCTCTGGATTAATGGTGTGCTGGGTGAACAAGTGCTTCCATCCACCCTCGTCGGCCTAGCGATGATCTTGTTGGCGACCTTGTGGCAGCAAACTCAACAACAATAACGCTCTCGGCTTGCCCTCGCGCCACGATTCCCTCGCTAAAAGGGTCATTTTTTCGGATTCAGCTTGCGTTCAGTCAGGCAGGTGTATAACCACACTATCGTCTTTGGAGGTGGTTTATGAAACGTCTAGCACTGATTGTTATGTTGAGCGTCAATGCCTTGCTGAGTGGCTGTGCGATTTATGATGTACAAGCGCATGGCGATTATGACGCCGAAGTCAGGATGTCTTGGGGAGTTGATAATTATTATTACGACCCGTTCTATGGTGTCTATGTGTCTTTTGGATACCCATCGAGTTACTGGATTGACGGATATTATTACTACTTCAGTGGCAGTCACTGGATGCGGGCCAATCAGTGGCACGGTCCTTGGTTGACCATTGCACCGTCCTTCGTGCCGCGTACCGTGCACGGCTATCGCAGCCATGTACACCGCTATCCAGACCGCTATCCGCGGGTAAAATTACGCCCTGATGTTCGTTATCACCACTATCATGATCGTCATGAAGGCCGTGACAGTCATCCCAAAGGTCGATATCGCCATGAATATGGGGTGTCAAGGCAGCACGATCAGCGCCCGCCTCATGACGACAAACCAATGCCCTCTGGCCATAAAGGCGCAAAGATTCCCTCAAACTATGACAGTCGCCATGAGGGTCACGCGGAGAAACAATCTAGGCCGCCACGCAAAATCCGACGTGACGATCAAGCGGATAGATACGAGGAGCGGTCAGTCCATACGTCACCAGCACCGCCAGCAACCGCGGCGCCAAATAAAGAAGGACGTACCCACCACATTCACCGCGAGGAGCAAAAAAACTCGCCTCGGCCAAAAAAAATCCACCGCGTCAGTGAGGGTAACCAACGCCGTCATGACTAGTACTCGATGAGCCGTCCTTAATCAGCCCAAGAAAGGGAGATGACTAGGTGGGTGAATCGACCATGAAATTGAGTTCAACGCCCAGGCCGCTGGGGTCTTTAATAAACAGCTGAACAATATTGAACTGAGGAATCTCTCGTCGAGTGTACTCAGCCTCTATTGAGGCTAAGTGTGACAGTGTCTCTTCAAGGCCAGTACAACTGAATGCAATGTGGTCGAGATGGCTCACTCCTACCTCTGCGTCTGCGTCTGCTTTTTCCATCAAATGCATGATGGGTTTACCTGCGGCATATAACCAATAACCAGGGACGGGCAGGGGAGGACGAGGCCCCTCTGTCAGGCCGATAACATTGACATAAAAATCTCTGACTTCATCAAGGAGTGGTTGATGAGTGTAAATATTGATGTGGTTAATATCTAAAATGGCCATGTGATGTGGGTCGCTCATGTAAGTTTTAGTCTGAATGTTTATAACAGAGTTCAGCGATCATTGACTGTAAACAAAGTGACACTTCGAGTGATCGTCCTTAAAAGCTGCTGTCATCAAGGCTCAAGGGTTACTGGCGTACCACTCCCGACGTCACCACAACATACCCATCGAGCACAACGTGGTGGCCAAAGACACATCCGCTATAAAGACACACTCGGCTCGAACAATACGGTCTAAAGCCGCACATTTTTCTGCGCTATGATGAGAAGGTAGTCAAGGAATGGCCTCATTCAGGAGGGTAGACGCTATGCCTAATGTCAGTACAGCCGTTCATCATATGCTGCAGGCGTGTCCTAGCCTTGAGCATTTCATTAACCTGAAGGATATTCCCGCTATTGGGCCGGTTCACACCACCGTGGGTGACGCGTTGACCGAGATTATTGTGTCCCAGATGCTCAACAGTTCAGATACCCACAAGATCCTCGCGTGTATGCGCCGCAAAGCAGGGAGTGGCAAAATTTGGCGCCTTTCCCAAGAAGTTTTATTTACCTGTGGTGTCAGTCGCTCTAAGGCGCGCACAATTCATCTCATGGGTAAACATTATGACGACGATTCGCGAGCCTTTGAATTGTGGCGCAGTGAGCCCGAAGCCAAGGTAAGAGAAGAAATAAAATTACTATGGGGATTAGGGGATTGGACAGTAGACCGGTTGTTATTACATTATTTTGGCCATCTAGATATCTGGCCCCAGCACGATTTAACCATTAATCACGCTATCGAGAAATTACATCGAACGTGCCACCTGCAAGGTCTGGCGTGGCGATTAGAGCCTGATCTGGCGCGACCATACCGCTCGTATCTCACCAAAATTTTATGGCAAATAGACGATATGCATTTACAGCAACTGCGTCCACTTGCTACTTCGGTACACCCCGCTAGGGCGTCAACGCCTCACTATGCTTGAGTGAGTTGTAGTCTACATTCCAGCCACTCGGGTTGTGCTTCCCAAAAGGCTTCTTCGCGTTTTAGGTCGGCAATGAGCAGTGGATAGTCTTCTTGTAGATTCTGGTCAATTGAGATACGCATTCCTTCCTCATACCACGTTATGGCGGGTAGTGGTGGGGGGGATGGGTGCCGGTTAAGGTGCCAGATCACAGCGAGCCTCAACAGCATGATCAGTTTTTGTTGCGACACCGCATTCACCCATTGCAAGTCGGGTAATAGATCAGGTCGAAGGCGTTTTCGATGTTGTCGTATCAAGGTGGCAACCAACTGTTGCTGTTCAAAGCTAAAGCCAGGCAGGTTGGAGTTTGCCACGATATAGGCAGAGTGCTTGTGCAAACCACTGGCATTAATGTTGAGGCCAACTTCGTGAAGTAGGGCCGCAAAGTTCAAAAACTTTACACTATTAGCCGGTAACTGCCATGGCGCTTGCGCCGCTTCCCACAGCGACATGACCGTTTGGCTCACCCGTTGCGCTTGGTCATTGTCGACATGGTAGCGCTGCATCAAACTCTGGCAACTATTGCCACGAATGGTCAATTGGTCATTGGTTTCAAGGGCCTCATAGAGTAACCCCTCGCGCAGAGCGCTCGCCGAGAAAACCGCACCTGAAATACTGAGCGCCTCATAAATCGCTTCCATAATGGCGAGCCCGGCGGCCAAAACCCCAACGCGCTCGGGGGTGAGCTCTGTAAATATGGCATGGTTAGGCTGCTCAAACAGATGGTGCTTAATCGCCAAAATATGCGCTAGCTTTAGTTCGGTAAACTGATCATCCAACGCATTGGCCGCCATGACAATCGCTTGGGCCGTCCCTGAGGTAATGCGCACATGCTGCCAACCCATACGGCAGAAAATTTGTTCGAAGCGTTCTAGGCGCTGACGAGCTAACAGCTTGGCATCGCTATAACCTTTAGGGTTGATGCCATCATTAAAAAACTGATGGGTGAAACTCACACATCCCATCTGATGTGAGCGGGCAATAAGCACATCTGTGCCGGAACCAATCGCAATTTCACTAGAGCCGCCGCCGATATCAATCACCAGGGTGTTACCGTCCAGTTGCTCGTCATGAGCCACGCCATTGTAAATAAGGCGGGCTTCCTCTTGGCCACTAATAATCTCAATCGGGTAAGGGAACACGCGGCTGGCGGCGGACAAAAACTCCCGTCGATTGATCGCTTCACGTAAGGTATGGGTAGCCACCGCCATGACATGACAGTCTGTTAGCGGTGCCAACTGCTCGGCGAATAATTTAAGCACCTCCACACCTCGTGCGATAGCCTCGCCACTGAGGGTATTGTCGCTGTTGAGACCGCTAGCCAAACGCACTCTCTCCTTGTGGCGAAAAAGGGTTTGCAGGTCGCCTTTGAGCACACGGACAATCACCAAGTGAAAGCTGTTAGATCCTAAGTCGACAGCAGCAAAATGCTGCGCTTGTTCTCGAGCACCTTTCTTCAAGAGCGAGACTCCACTAATTTGAGATAGTCGTAGATTTCCTGCTGAGATCGCAGTTTGCGTCGATTGCCGCGGCGAACGTAATTATTTTTTTGTTCCGCATCGATAATGCGTGCTTTGGTGGTATCGCGCCACTGAATTTCCATGGTTTCCATGATGAGTTTTTTCAGGTTGTCATCAAGGATCGGGCTGCCTACCTCAACGCGGTATTCAATATTGCGTGTCATCAGGTCGGCGGAACTAATGAACAGCTTTTTCTCGCCACCCGCGAGGAAATAAAAGACCCTAGGATGTTCTAGGAAGCGATCGACAATACTGCGTGCCATAATGTTGTCGCTCATGCCTTTGACGCCCGGTAAAAGATTGCACATGCCTCTGATGAGCAGGCGAATTTTGACGCCGGCTTTACTGGCGCGATAAAGGTTGTCACAGATATCTTTGTCGACCAGATTATTAATCTTTAAAAAAATCTCAGCCTTTTGGCCCTTTTCTGCGGCGGTAATTTCGGCGTTGATCAATTGATTAATCCGTTGCCGCGTATGGATAGGACTCACAATCAAGTGTTTGAAGGTAAACCGTTTAAACGGGCTGACAATAAAGTCAAAGACCTGGGCGATTTCGCTGGTGATCACGGTGTTCTTAGTGAAAAGGGCAAAATCGGTATAGACTTTGGCAGTTTTTTCATTGAAATTACCCGTGCCTATGTGGCCATAACTGACCAATTGGTCGTCTTCTATGCGCTGAATCAACGCTAATTTGGCGTGGCATTTTAGTGACGGTACACCAAACTCAACGTCGACCCCCGCCTCGGTGAGCTCTCGAGCCCACCCAATGTTCGCTTGTTCATCAAAGCGCGCTCGTAGTTCAACAATTACCTGGACTTTTTTACCGTTTTTCACCGCATCCATGAGAGACTTTAAAATCCGACTGTCTTTGGCTACCCGGTAGATGGCAATGCGAATGTGTTTAACCGCAGGATCATAGGCCGCCACGCGGATGAAGTCGGTGAGATAATGGAAACGGTGATAGGGGTAGTACAGCAGGATGTCGCCCTGGCTGATAGCGTCAAAAGGTGAGCTGTAACGGTCAAAAATTTTGTTGCGCAACCCTACCCATTTTGGATTCTCCAGGTACTTACTTCCGAAGTTAGGGAAGTTAATAAAGTCCCTAAAATTTCGATAGCGGCCACTGGGCACCATGGTTTCAATGTCATCTAAGACAAGTTTTTGTTGCAGCATATTGATCATGTCAAGAGGCATGTCCCGATCATATACCATGCGCACAGGCTGGTTGGTCAGGCGCTGTTTGAGGCCCTCCGACATACGCTCTAGCATTGAATGTTCGATATCACGTTCTAAATCGTACTCGGCATCGCGCGTGACTTTGAGCGAATAAAATTCCGCACGGTCAAAATCACACACCGGGGCAAAAATCTGCTTCGCGCAATGGCGAATAGCGTTATCCAGCACAATGACAGATTTACGCCGACTCCCTTTGGCACGCGGAAGAGCAATAAAGCGCGGCGTCTGGTGCACCGGAATTTCAATCAACACATAATTCGTGCCTTGCTCACTGTGCAAAGCACCGACGAGGTAGGCTTCTTCATCGTCGATAGCGCGTCGTAAATCAACCCGGGGAGTAATAAATACAGGGGTAATATGACGCAACACTTTTTCCTTAAAGTAGCGTTGTAACCAATCACTCTCTCTGTCAGAAATTTGTTCTTCGTTGATCAAAAAGATATTGCGACGCGCCAAACCCAAGATAATGTCGATGCTGATTTGGTTAAAGCGCTGGTTGAGTTCGCCTACTTTGTCGCTGATACGATGCAACAGATGCTCGGAGGAGGCTTGTTGCTTGCTGTCGCCACTGGCATAAGCCATGTCGATTTGTCGGTGCACGTCAGCAACTCGCACGCGGAAAAACTCGTCCATATTATTGGAGTAAATGCCCAGAAATCGAACCCGTTCAATAATAGGTACGTCGGTGTCAGCCGCCTCTTGCAATACCCGTTCATTAAACGAAAGCCAACTGAGTTCTTTGGGGAAGTATCTATACTTGTTCGACATACACGCCGCTAATGAGTGTTTTTTTAAACAATAGTGTATTTAACGCAGTTTTGATATCACCATTTGTGAAGAGTTTGATGCACCTCAGGGGAGTTTATTCTAGACAAAAGTGCTAGAATGCCTCTCTTCTTTTAGCCGCTTTACCAAGCGGAATGACCAGCGTTGAGGAAGATCATGTTAGATCAGTTTTATCGCCGTGATAGTGCGGGCAATATTGTGTTTAGCCGTGTCAATGGCAGTGATTTTGCAAAAAATGTCGCCAATGATTTCAATCCTTTGCACGATGTTGATGCCAAACGTTTTGCTGTGCCCGGTGATTTATTATTTGCCGTGTTATTGCAGTCCATGGGTTTGTACCAGCAGTTAGCCTTAAAATTTACGGCAATGGTCACCGAAGATGTCGCCTTGGTTGTCCCTGACAAGGCACCGGGCGTGATCGCTGATGCCTCAGGAAAAGTATTTGTGGAAGTGACCGCTGAGGGCGACCAGCAGGCTTTTGACGCGGGAGTCGAGCAGTTGGTGCGCGCCTATGTGGCCTATTCTGGCACCGCGTTTCCCCATGTGTTAGTGCCGCTTATGAAACACGCAAATGTGATGATCAACCCTGCGCGCCCTATGGTGATGTATGAGTCGATGCAAATAGTCCTAGATCGTGTCTCATTGCAAGCGCCGCGGCTGGAGACAAATGCCGACAAGACGACCATAACCTCGCATGGCAAGCGGGGTGAAGTGGTGTTGGCGTTTGATATTGTCGACGGCGATGACGTGGTGGGTTGCGGCGAAAAGCACATGTTGTTGAGTGGCTTGCGTGACTATGACGACGGTGAAATGGATGCCGTTGTTGCCAGTTATGCTCAGTGGAAAGCTGACTATCATGCTCAGCACGCGTAAGTGATCGATAGCCACTGCCACATTGACTTTGATGAGTTTGGCACGGACCGCGATGCCGTACTGCAGCGCGCACTCGCGGCCGGTGTCGAGCGACTAATTATCCCTTCGGTCCATCCCCAATACTGGGCGCGTGTCGTTGAATACGCGAGCTACTGCCGTGAGCACGGCGTCATCGCCGACTATGCCATCGGTTTGCATCCATGGTGGGCAGATGCCTTCCCACTGGCTGAGCTACCTGCAGCACTTTATGCGGCCCTCGAGGGGGCCGTGGCTGTGGGCGAGTGCGGACTAGACGCTTTACGCGATACCCCGATGTCCCTGCAGTGCGAAGTGTTACAGTGCCATATTGAGGCCGCTATCGCACATGAGTTACCGCTCATCTTGCACTGCGTTAAAGCCCACGACACACTGCTTCACCTCTTAAAGGCTGCTCAGCCGGTGGCAGGGGGAGTGATTCATGGTTTTGCTGGAAGCATCGACATCGCCCAACAGTATATCGCCCTGGGGTTTTCTATCGGCGTTGGTGGTATGGTGACGCGTCCTCATGCCAGTCGAGCCCAGCGTGCATTTAAAGATTTGCCGTTGTCTGCTTTGTTGTTAGAGACGGATGCTCCTGCCATGCCTTTGTGGAGCGAATCGGACCAGCAACTTGAAGGGCGCAATGAGCCAGCCAATATTGCTCGTATTGCCACGGCGTTGTCTGTCTTACGCGATTGTGATGTCAACGATGTGATCGCGGCGTGCCAAAACAATACACAACGGTTATTTAGGCGAATGAGGTAATACCGTGTTTGACCCGCAGGCCTTTAAACAGCACTTTCCCCTCTTTCTGCAGAACGAAAACCGCGGGTTTATCTATCTCGACAATGCGGCGACGACCCAGCGTCCTCAGGTGTTGCTCGATGCTACGCGAGATTTTTATCTGCATGCGAATGCCAATGCCCATCGGGGCAGTCACCGTTTAGCACGCGACGCTACGGACGTATTAGAACGCTGTAGACAGCAAGTAGCAGCCTTTATTAATGCAGAGCCCAATGCGTGCGTTTTTACAACCGGCGCTACCATGGCTATGAATACAGTAGCTAATGCGGTATGTGAGCGCTTACAAGAGGGCGATGAAATTGTTCTCTCGTTGTTAGAGCATCACGCCAATATTGTGCCTTGGATGATGCAGGCTGAACAAAAAGGCTTGGTCATCCGATTTTTGCCGCTGCGCGATGGCGCGTTGGATCTCGACGCACTGCCAGGGCTGCTCAACGAGCGTACCAAGGTGGTGAGCTTGTCGGCCGCCTCCAATGTGTTGGGTGGCGTGACGGATGTGGCGGCGGTAAAACGGCTTTTGGCAGGTGGCCCGTGGGTGTGGGGCTATGACTGTGCGCAATATGCAGCGCATGCACGACTAGATGTCGCGGCGCTGGGCTGTGATTTTGTGGTGTTTTCGGCGCATAAGCTATACGGCCCCACGGGGGTAGGCGTCTTGTGGACCAAACCTGCGCTACTTAATCAATGGAGTCCGCTGCTAGGCGGTGGGGAAATGATCAGTGAGGTCACGGTTGACGGCGTGCGTTTCCGTGAGGCGCCGGGTCGTTTTGAGGCAGGGACAGATAATTTGGCTGGTATAGCCGGATTTGCAGCGGTCCTGCAGTTTTTATCACAATGCGATCTGTCAGCCATGCATGTCTATGAGGCGGAGTTAGCCCAATATGCAATAGCGCAGTTGGCACGTTTGCCCCAAATAACGTTAGTCGGCAGCCGTGACAACAATATTGGCGTGTTGGCTTACGTACTGTCCCCCGACAGTGGGTTTGGGGTGAGTGATGTGGTGAATTGGCTCGATGAAAGTGACATCGCCGTTCGCGCAGGGCAGATGTGCGCGCAACCTCTGGCAGATGCCCTTGGTCATCCTGCCATGATTCGGTTGTCGCTGGCGGCCTATAATACCCGGGAGGATATTGATAGAACGGTAGCAGTATTACAGCAGTTGTTTGAAGGTACCTCTCGCCAAGCGTCTCAGGATAACGACGCTCTGTTAGCATCATTATTGGCCGAGCAGCAATGGCAGTCGCGCTACCGGCTTATTATGGCGCTGGGCGATCGTGTCACGGCAAATCCCGCCTTGCGCCACGTCGACTTTATTGTCCCCGGCTGTGAAGCAAAGGTCTGGCTGCGCCATCGCGTGGAAGACGGTCGTTGTTACTTTGAAGGTGATAGCGAGGCGCGCTTGATGCGTGGATTAATGGTGATTCTCTTTAGCCTAGTGGACGGTAAATCGCGCGCA
>DATHYR010000134.1:0-1519 GCA_035458985.1 Pseudomonadales bacterium | reverse complement strand
CCTTGTACTGAAATTTTTTATGATCATGGCGATCATATTTGGGGTGGCCGCCCAGGTACCCCAGAAGAAGATGGTGACCGTTTTATTGAGATTTGGAACATTGTATTCATGCAATACAATCGCCAAGCTGATGGAGAGATGCAGCCACTGCCTAAGCCTTCGGTTGATACGGGGATGGGGATTGAGCGTATTGCTGCCATCATGCAGGGCGTTCATTCTAACTATGAAATCGATATTTTCCGTGCCCTCATTGCAAAAGCCGCTGACATTATCGGCGTAACCGATTTATCCAATAAGTCACTACGTGTGATTGCCGATCATATCCGTTCTTGTGCCTTTTTGGTGGCTGACGGTGTCATGCCATCTAACGAAGGCCGTGGTTATGTACTTCGCCGTATTATTCGCCGTGCCGTGCGTCATGGGAATAAGTTAGGTGCGACGGAAGCCTTCTTCTATAAGTTAGTGCCTACCCTTATCGACGTGATGGGTGATGCAGCCAAAGGTTTGGCTGACACTCAAGTCATCGTTGAAAAAGCACTTAAAGCGGAAGAAGAACAGTTTGCCCGTACCCTTGAGCGTGGTCTGGGAATTTTGGATACTGCCCTCAATGAACTACAGGGCGATACTTTGGATGGTGAAACGGTATTTAAGCTCTACGATACTTATGGTTTCCCTGTGGATCTGACGGCAGACGTTTGCCGTGAGCGCAATATCATTGTTGATGAAGCAGGTTTTGAAGTGGCAATGGCTGAGCAACGTAGCCGTGCTCAGGCTGCTGGCAACTTTGGTGCTGATTATAACGCGGCGTTGAAGATTGATGCTGAAACGGCTTTCTGCGGTTACAGTGAGCTTTCTGGTCAAGCTAAAGTGACTGCTATTTACCTAGATGGCGAGGCTGTCTCTACAATCAACGCGGGCGATGAAGCCGTGGTTGTATTAGACGTCACACCATTTTATGCCGAGTCAGGTGGTCAAGTGGGCGATAAAGGTGTGATCGCAGCTCCAGGTATTGAGTTTGCTGTAAAAGACACTCAGAAATTCGGCCAAGCCTCAGGTCATAAAGGTGCTGTAACGTCAGGTAATTTAAGTGTTGGTCAAATTGTTGAAGCTAAAGTAGACAAAAAACTGCGCCACCGTACACAGTTAAACCACTCAGTCACTCACTTATTGCATGCCGCCCTTCGCCAAGTGCTAGGCACCCATGTAACGCAGAAAGGTTCATTGGTTGATCCTGAACGCCTACGTTTTGACTTTTCTCATTTTGAAGGCGTCAAAGCCGAAGAGCTTAAGCAGGTGGAAGAGCTGGTTAATACGCAAATTCGCCGTAACCATGAATTGAAAACGGCTGAAATGGCCATTGACGAAGCCAAAGCTAAAGGCGCGATGGCGCTTTTTGGTGAGAAGTATGATGCCGAAGTACGCGTGGTTACTATGGGCGACTTCTCTATCGAGCTATGTGGTGGTACACACGTCGGTCGCACTGGCGATATCGGTTTGTTCAAAATCACCTCTGAGGGTG
>DATHYR010000133.1:0-1151 GCA_035458985.1 Pseudomonadales bacterium | reverse complement strand
TCACATAAAAGTTATTCATTCCTAGCCAGTACTCGACGGTTTCTGTTTGCTGCAACTGCAATAGTAATGCTTTTTGAGACACATCGATATCTTTGGCCGTTGTTAAGGCTAAATCCGGTGATAAGATATCGGCTATCGTATAGTGCAAGGCTTCGCCAGTCCATACTTGGGCAGTATTGGCCTTGGGCGTGAGCAAGCTTAATGGCAACGCCACGGGTTCCCCTTTTTGCCAGCCATGCTGGTGAAAGTAGTTTGCCACACTGCCGATAGCGTCTGTTGGGCTAGCGAATAAATCACGTTTACCGTCTTTATCAAAGTCGACCGCAAAGTTGAGATAGCTTGATGGCATAAATTGGCCATATCCCATCGCGCCTGCGTAGGAGCCCGTTAACTCGGTAAGCTGAAGTTGTTCTTCTTTCACTAATTGCTGTAATTTCGCCAGTTCTTGCAGAAAATACTTGGCACGAGGCGGGTAATTAAAACCGAGGGTATAGAGGGCGTCAAGCACGGAATACTTGCCAGTTTGACGACCAAAAAAAGTTTCAATGCCAATGATCGCCACGATGATTTGAGGATCAACATCAAAGGTCTCAGCAGCCCTGTTGATAGCTTTTTGGTGTGTTTTCCAGAAGCTTATGCCCGCCGTTAAGCGCGCTTGGGTTAAGAACAGTGGCGCGTATTGGTGCCAAGGTTTTGCTTCCCAAGGTGCTGAAATAGCATCGAGTACTGTTTGATTGTGTTTTGCTAGGGCAAGAAAATGTAGCGTGTCTTGCTCAGCAAAGCCTTTGTCGGCTTGCGTTTGGATAAACTGGGCCCGCAATGTTTCCGAGGGCAAATCCGTATTGCCACTTGCGCGAGCCAAGACGCTAGCGCACAAGAGTAAGACTATCGCTATCTTCCCTGACAAGATATGCATTAGTGGCTGCTATCTATCGACGAATCGTCGGTGAGTGTGGATACTCATCAAAATGCCAAAACCTATCATCAGTGTCAGCATGGAAGTGCCGCCATAGCTAATGAGTGGCAGTGGTACGCCGACAACGGGTAAAATGCCCGATACCATACCGATATTCACAAAAACATAAACGAAGAAGGTTAAGGTGATACTACCCGCAAGTAAGCGAGCAAAGCTGGTTTGGGCTCGAGAGGCA
>DATHYR010000132.1:0-2082 GCA_035458985.1 Pseudomonadales bacterium | reverse complement strand
GCCTCATTGATACGCGCCTCACTAATGACGCCTTCCTGTACCTGACGAACGGTGTTGAAAAGCATCTCTTTCCAATCTTCGGGCACCATAATCAAATCAACGCCAGCATTGATCGCCTGTGCGCAACTGGAATTTGTACAGCCACGAACCTGGCCGTGACCATTCCAATCTCCAACCACCATGCCATTGAATCCCATTTGATCACGCAGCACGTCGTTGAGTAAGAAGCGATGACCGTGTAATTTATCGCCATGCCAACTATTAAACGAGGCCATCACACCCTGCACACCAGCCTCAATTGCACTAACATAGCCAGCGCCATGTACACTGATCAACTCATCAAGCGCTAAAACAACATCACCCTGGTCATCACCACGCACAGTGGCACCATCACCAATGAAATGCTTAGCGGTTGCACCCAATCCGGTGCTTTGAATACCACGGATAATGGCTGTCGAATAATCGCTAACGATCTGAGGCTGGCTGCTAAAGCTTTCATAAGCACGCCCCCAACGGACATCTTTTGACACCGCGACGGTGGGTGCAAAAATCCAATCAATCGCTGTGGCAGACACCTCTAATGCCGTGGCACGACCAATGCGGTACATCAAATCAGGATCGCGCGCAGCACCCAGGCCAATGTTGTGGGGAAACAAGGTCGCGCCTACGACATTATTGTGTCCATGAACAGCATCAGTGCCCCAAATAACGGGAATACCCGCAGACCCCTTGGAAGTATCTAACGAGGCCTCTCTAAACTCTGCCGCTAATTTTTGCCAGTCAGAAATAGTGGCTTGTTTATTCGTGTAAGGGAACGAGCCGCCACCATTAAGAATGCTACCTATGCCATACTTCCTCACGTCCTCAGGCGTAATCCACTTGATTTCACCCTGCATCATTTGTGCAACTTTTTGCTCAAGCGTCATGCTTTCAATCAAAGCATCGATATCGACCTCTGATGAAGCATTTTGGGGTGAATTATTAAAACACGCCGTCAAACTTAAAGCGGCAGCGCCTGCCAAAATTGATTTGATAATAGATGTGATGTGCATAGCTCTTCTTTTAATAGCATGAAATCAAAGACTAGATTCTCACATGCCTTAAAAGCGACACAGCCAATTGCGGCTAGCAGGTTTTTTAGCGCGATGAGTGGGACTTACCTCAATAAGTACTGAATATTCTGACGGTACGAACGACTCACCTTCAGTCTTGCACCACCGTGCAAAAGCAACTCCGCCTCACCCTTAGGAAGAATAGTTACCGAACTAATGCACTCGGCATTGACGATGGTCGAGCGATGGATTCTAAGGAAATTAGGAACATTCAACTTGGCCTCTAATTCTTTCATGGTGACACGCATAATATGGGTCTCACCACCCGAGTGGACACACATATAGTCACCTGCCGCATCCACCCACTCGATACTCTCAAAAGGCAGCAAAAGGATTTCGCCACCATCTTTAATCGCCAACTTGCGGGCATGAAATGCGCCCTCTTCCGCATCCTGCTTAATGGAGGTAATAGCACTTATCAACGGTGTTTTTATATTCACGCCTTGAGTGATTTTTTGGCGCTCAAGTAATCGGTGCACCGAGAGTGCCAAACGTTCATGATCAAAGGGTTTCAGCAAATAATCGATCGCATTGAGCTCGAACGCGTGCAACGCAAATTCATCATACGCCGTAGCAAAGACCACCATGGGCATGACATCGCCTTGTAACCTAGCCACAACGTCTAAACCAGTCATACCAGGCATTTGAATATCGAGAAAAATAGCATCTGGACGATGAACTTCGCATTGTTCAATAGCTTCTCGCCCATTACGGCAAGTGGCAACAACGTCCACCTCCTCGAAGGTGGACAACCACTTGAGCATCAGCTTTATTGCCAGCGGCTCATCGTCTACGATAATGGTCCGTAACGTCATCGACTTCCCCCAATGATGAGAGGCATGGAAATACTGACACACCCCGAGCCTGTTACCCCAACCGCTACGTCAAGCGAATAGTCGTTGGCAAAAATGGTAGCTAAGCGTTGCCGAGTATTGGTCAATCCCACACCAAAGCCCTTTTGGCTCTGCGA
>DATHYR010000131.1:0-2167 GCA_035458985.1 Pseudomonadales bacterium | reverse complement strand
GAAAGACAAGGTATCTTCGGTGTCTCGATCAGCCCCAGCAACAGTCCCTTCTACCGCTGCAAACGTATCTTCGGCAGAGGTTTCCACATAGGTAGTGGAACTTAGCGTCGTACTAATGGTTGGGGTATCGTTGGCCGCTGTTAGGTGAACGGTGAGGGTTTGCTGATCCACCGCACCGGCTGCATCGGTAATAGCCAACTCAAAGATTTCGCTATCGTCACTGGTAATAGCGTTGATCGCTGCGTCATTGGGTTGATACAACCAAGCACCGGTCTCGCTGTTCAAATACAAGGTGCCAAATTGACCCGCTGCGCTCACGTCAAAACCACTGCGCGAATCATCAGCCATTTGATTGGCTGACGAGAAGGTTGCCGTATCTGTGGCATCGCGATCACTCACGGTCAAATGACCCGCTTGCGCCGAGAAATGATCATTGTCGGCGCTATCGATGTATTCAATAGCGGTTACACCAGCCATTTCAGGGGTGTCGTTGGTAGCAGCAAAGTTCATTGTGAACGTTTGACTTGCCAAGGCATCACCGTCAGAGGCTGTGAGTGTGAAAACACGCGAGGTATCTTCGGTGAGCGCATTCACTGCCTCGGCATCGGCAACAAAGCGGTAAGCACCGGTTTGATGGTTGAGGTACAAGGTACCCAAGTCGCCACTGACATAGCGGTCATATCGAATACCACCAATGGTTTCTGAGGTCACTTGAGCGCCATTAATGGCGTACGTTACGGCATCACCATCGCGGTCAGTACTGCTCAGCACGCCAGTGATAGCGTTAGCGAATGCATCATCAACAGCGGTGTCGGTCAGTGTTGCCTCAGTAGTAGAAGCACTCATGTCAGGGGTGTCATTACGCCCGATAACGTTGACCGTTAAGGTCTGCCAATCACTGGCAACGCCGTCACTCACCTGTACGCTGAATTGCTCACTGCTATCACGCTTAAGCGCTTCAAGCTCGGTATCATTGGCCACAAATTGATAGGCACCCGTGGTGCTGTTGAAGAAAAGCTGTCCATAACGGCCATCGACACGGTGGTCAAAACCAGCCATGCTGTCATCAGCGACACTGCCGGTAACATCAAAACTGGCCGTGGCATTGTGGTCCAAATCACCGCTGCTAAAGTTGCCTTGCACGGTACTGAATGTATTGTCTGCCGAACTATCTGATAGGGTAATCGACGCGGGTTTCACCAACGCAGGCCCATCATTGGTACCGACAATGGTTACCGTAATGCTATCGGTTGCCTGCAAGGCAGGAATACCGGTGTCTGTCGCGGCCACTTGGTAGGTGAGTACCAAGGTTTCACCAGCCGCGAGGTAATCGAAGCTTTCGTTATCACTATCAAAGGCCCAACTCACGCTTCCGGCAACGGCCTGATCATTAAGAAGGCTATCCGGTGTCAGAGTAAGCATTGCCAGCAAGGTATCGTTTGCAGGCGCCGTAGCGGTGGAGGTCCCACTTACTGCAACACTCATAACAGTCATATTGACTGCGTCATTGAGGTCGTTGTCTACGACGGTAAAGGTGCCGCTGCTCGATAAACCACTGTTTGTCTCAATCAGCTCTACGCTATCACCTGCCTCGGTAATAATGGGTTGATCGGCGGCACCCGTCACCCAAACATCAAAGCGTGTGGTAGCGTTTGCTGAACCATCGCTGCGCGATAAGACAAACGTTTCCAGCTCGCGATCGCCTTCAGAAAGACCTTCGATTTCAGCATCGTTGGGCACATAGGCATACAGCCCAGAAACACTATTCAAGTACAGCGTACCAAAACGGCCTTGCAAGCTTTGGTCGAAACCGTCGCGCGAAGAATCACTGCTGCCACCATCAATGCTGTATTCAGCCGTGGCGTTATCATCTCGATCACTGCCAGTCAACGACCCGGTAGTCACAATGAAGTTATCATCAGCCGCTGTTTCAACGTAGGTAGTACTGGCGACGCTGGCGATAATATCTGGGGTGTCGTTCGCAGCAACGAGATTAATCACCAACGTTTGATCAACCGATTCGCTGTCATCCGAGACGCTCAATGTAAAACGCTCTTCGGCGTTGCTAGTTAATCCGTTGATGGCTTGATTGTCAGGCGCGAAAACATAAGCCCCAGTTTGACTGTTGAGGTACAAAGTACCGTAAGAACCCTCTACCGCTTTATCA
>DATHYR010000130.1:0-3226 GCA_035458985.1 Pseudomonadales bacterium | reverse complement strand
CCCCGCATACATTACCCCTATTCGATCCGCTATCTCACCCATCAGGCCCAAGTCATGAGAGATAAACAGTATCGCGAAGCCAAACTCCTCTTTGAGGTCATAGAGTTGATCCATAATTTCGCGTTCGACCACAACGTCCAGTGCGGTTGTTGGCTCATCCATAATGATCAACTTGGGGCGCAGAATTAATGCGATTGCAATGACAACGCGTTGCCGCATCCCACCAGACAACTGGTGCGGATATGACTCCATTCGTGAAGCATGAATACCAACCAGCTCAAGATTTTCTATCGCCCTGGACCTTGCTTCTGCCGCTGTCACATTTTCATGCGCCAACACGACATCTACCAGTTGCTCACCAATCGTAATCACCGGATTAAGTGCGTTCATCGCACTTTGGAACACCATACTCGCTTTGGCCCATCGAAAGCTGCGTAGCTCCTCCTCAGACATCTTGAGTACATCTTTGCCCTCAAAGAGTATTTCACCACCGGTGATCAATGCAGGCGCGCTATGCAGGTTCGCTATTGCAAACGCAAGCGTACTCTTTCCGCAGCCAGACTCTCCCGCGAGGCCAACTGTCTCTCCCGGATAAATTTCCAAATCGACATTATTGACCGCACGCGCGTTACCCGAGTCGGTTACATAATCCACGCAAAGATTTTTGATCTTTAGCAAAGGCGTGCTCATGCTGCTGCCCTCCGCGCTTCAACATCGGCCTTCATCCGACGCCAAGTTTTAATATACCCACCGGTTTTCAGTTTCGGGTTAGACACCTGGTCAATAGACATATTCAGAAGTGCCAAGCCGCCCCCGAAAATTGCAATCGCAGCACCCGGGACCACCATATCCCACCAAGCACCGACGATAAACGCAGAGTTGGACTGCGCCCAGAAAAGCATCGTGCCCCAGGTGATAATCGTCGGATCACCCAATCCAAGGAACTCAAGGCCCGCCTCTGCCATAAGGGCATAAATACAAGTACCCATAGCGCCGCCCACAACGATACTCGTAAGATTCGGTAGGATTTCAACAAAAATAATACGCAACTTCGATTCGCCCATCACTTCTGCTGCAAGGACAAACTCTTTGTTACGGATCGCCATCGTCTGACTGCGAATAACGCGTGCTCCCCAAGCCCAAGATGAGAGACCAATAATTAATGCAATTACTAGCGGCCCCACTTGGCCAACAAAAGCCGCAATAATGATCAGTAGAGGAAGCTGCGGAAACACGAGCACAATATTAGTGAACGACATCAGAATCTCGTCCACACGACCGCCAAAGTACCCTGCGCTTATGCCCACGGCTACAGCAATAACGGTGGTGATCAACGCTGCTGAGAAGGCAACTAGCAGAGAGATCTTGCCGCCATGAAGAACCTGACTGAATACATCCTTACCTGAGCGTGTTGAGCCTAACAACAATTCAGCACTCGGCGGCTGGTGTCCTCGAGCCACTCGCTTGTTCGGGTCATTCTCCGCAATCGATCCTGCAAACACGCTAAGCAAAATCATGGTAGATACGATTACCGAACCAATAATTGCAGCAGGGTTGCCCTTATAAAACCGACGTAAAAACTTAAAGAACTTATTTGAAAACATAATTAATCTTGCTCCGTACTACGCAAACAGGCTTACTTACGCAGCCTTGGGTCCAGCCAAAGGTTCAGCAGATCCGCTATAAAGTTGAAGACCAGCACGAATACAACGATCATCAGGAAGCATGCCTGCATGGTTGGGTAGTCACGCGCTGCAAGCGCTTTGAATAGCAACAGTCCAACGCCCGGGTAGTTGAACACCGTCTCAATAAAGATTGCACCGGCCATTACAAAGCCAACCTGCATCGAGACTGCCGTTACAACCGGCAACAGGGCGTTTCGAGCGGCGTAATGTGTCATGACGCGGCGATTGGAGAGTCCTTTGGCACGCGCCATCGTTATGTAGTCTTCGCCCAAAACATTGATCATGGCGTTACGCATGTTGAAAATCCATGCACCAATGCCACCTATAATCATGCAAAGTATCGGTAATACAGCATGGTGCAACACGCTTGAGATATACTCGAGCGTCCAGCCTGGATCAAGGTCGGGGTTGGCGCCGTATGAGAGTGGAAACCATTTCCAGCTCAAAGCCAGAACAAAGAATAGAAATAGGGCCGTAACAGGCTGTGGCATCGCCCCCATAAATGCCCAGAACGCAGGCATAAAACGATCTGTAAAACCACCGCGATTGTATGCAGCAAAAGTGCCGATAACGAGTCCGATCATTACACAGATAACGGTGGACATCCCGGCAAGACCCAGAGTCCATGGCAATTTAACCGCTAGGAGTTCCGTTACCGGCAGAGGGAAAAGCATGATAGTTGGGCCCAGATCCCAGGTAAAAATACTCTTCAAGTAATGCAGATACTGTAACCATAGTGGTCCGTCAACAAAGCCCAGCATCTCCTTGTAGGCTTGCAGAGTCTCAAGCGGCATACGACCCTGCGCACTTGCAAAAAGTGCATCCACGGGGTCTCCGGGCATTAGTCGCGGAATCAAAAAGTTAAACGATATGGCAATAAGGATCGCCACCAAATAAAACGCAAAGCGCCTGAGAATAAAGCTCATTACTGCACCCGTTAATACAATTAAAGCTGACCGGGAATCGCGGCCAAAAGAGAGTCCGCGGTGCTATGCCCCGCGGACTTTTAGCCTTTACTTAGCGTAAAGCTGTTCAAACACCAGCAACTTGTTGCCGCCGTTGTAGAAGACCGGCTGAACAAATGCATTCTCTTC
Source organism: Pseudomonadales bacterium (assembly GCA_035458985.1). Lineage (GTDB taxonomy): Bacteria > Pseudomonadota > Gammaproteobacteria > Pseudomonadales > JAHEIH01 > JAHEIH01. The sequence continues at coordinate 447 of DATHYR010000130.1, read as the reverse complement.
AGTTGGCCAGCCTTCAATGCGTGTAGAGTTGTACTGGTACCAGGTTGGGTTGGAGAAGAGTGGCACAAACGCCAGGTTTTCAGCCGTGAATTCCATCAACTCTGCCAAAATTGCTTTACGACGTTTCTCATCAACCGTCGCTGAGTACTCATCGATCAGCTTATCCACCTTTTCACTGCTGATACCGTGATTAGTATGCCATGAGAGCCCCTGTTGCGCAGTGTAGAAGTAGTCTCGGTAAGCCTGAATCGGATCTTCGCCATTTGTGCGTGACCAGTTGATCGAGGCCTCGTAAGTTCCCTCTTTGAGAGCAGTATCGTACACAGACCAGTCAACCGTCTTCGTGTTGGCCTTGATGCCTATCTCGGCCAGGAACTCACTAACCATCTGCACGGTCTGCACCCAGTCCGTCCAGCCATTGACTACGTGTATATCAAAATCAATTTC
>DATHYR010000129.1:0-1454 GCA_035458985.1 Pseudomonadales bacterium | reverse complement strand
ACCTCGTGGCTGAGGCTACGGTCGTGGAGGAACAACAATGAGCTGGATCAAAATCACCGACGACCCGAACACGCTTCCACCGATGGAAACGCCCGTGTTTGTTATAATACAAAATGGTGATGGTATGGCGATGCAACGATTTAGTACTTTTAATGGATGGCATTGGGAAGTATGCGACTATGCACCCTATACAGAAGAATGGACAGATCACAAATGGACGTGCGGAGGGTCGACTATTACACGCATCGAACCCGTCGCATGGCATCCATTTCCCGAACTACCAACGGAGGCCAAGCCATGATCGCAATAACAGCTTTATTCAAAGTGTACGCAACCACAACGGACGCAACAGCAACGGTCGTTAAGTACATCGGATCGCCACAGATCGCAGCGACAAAAGACGAAAAAAGGTGGCTACATGCCATCGCCAACGCACGGGAGGCCAAGCCATGAGCACCGACATATTCGTATCGGTGCAATACAACGCACCGTCAAAGCGCAAGCAACGGCCATCGGAAGTGTCACCATGTGCTAAATGCGGTGGCGTCAACCGTAAGAAAAACTCCAACAAATGCGTAGACTGCTACAACGACGCACAACGCCAGCGGTGGAGAGACCAGAAGAACGGCACGATCGAAGCCAAGCCACGCAAGTCGAGCAGCGCAATAAAGAGCTACCTCGCTGTCGATGAGCCGTTACGCATAACGCTGGACACCGTTGTTCAATGTTATTACAGCAAGCCCTTTAGGGTGTGCATATTAGCCGTCCGACGCAAAGATGCTAAGGAATGGCTGAAGAAATACAAAGGTGTCGTAAAGGAGGACTTCATGGATATGAGCGTATGCAGGATCAGCGAGATAGACGTGAACCTCACGGACATCGACCTTACACAGTACGGATGGAAACCAAAAACAAGGAAAGCAGCATGATAAACGTAGATAACATAACGATACAATTCAGCCAAGTGCTCGACACCGGCGAAGATCAGACCCTCATCGTAGACCACGACGGGGAGACCGCAAGCATGAGCACGGACGCATGGACGCTGGGCAATGTGACCTTGACCGACATGATCGAGATCGCAGACACTTGTCACGCTACGGCACGGCTGACTATTACGGCAATACGGGAGGGTATGCGATGATCGACACCCACGCGCTCATATTTGGCTCCTACGCCCTCGCAACCATTGCGGTGTTTATAATATCCATGCTCGTATTTGATAGCGTCCTACGGGCAAAATACCCTCGCCTACTCGACACCGCTATTTGGTGCTTGCTTGGTGCACTCGCCCTCGCCATTGCGGAGGCACTACGATGAGTGAGCAAATGCAAGCAATAATAACAAACGATATTGGTATCGTTCGTTTCGCCACCGAGCAAGACCTTTTGTACGTGTTAAGTCTATCCAAAACTGAAAGTATGTCAATAGGATTTATACCTAAAATGGCATAC
>DATHYR010000128.1:0-1061 GCA_035458985.1 Pseudomonadales bacterium | reverse complement strand
CGTGCCATGGGTGCGGATTTAGCCTATGCAGGCACACGCTTCATTGCGACACAAGAAGCGCGCGCTCAAGATAGCTACAAAGAAATGATCGTCGAATCGGCTGCCGCGGACATTATCTATACGCCCAATATTTCTGGCGTGTACGCCAATTTCTTGCGTGAAAGTATCCGCAATGCGGGTTTTGATCCCGACAATCTCGCCCCAAAAACGGACATCAATATGGCCGAAGAACTCGGCTTAGAAGAACCCGAAGGCACCAAACAAAAAGGCGCTTGGAAAGACATTTGGTCGGCGGGTCAAGGTGTGGGCGCTATTGATGACATACCCACTACGGCTGAACTGTTGCAACGCATGGAAAGCGAATTCCACGCCGCTTTACAAAAAGCGACGCAATTCTAAGCGCGATACAACTGCTCGAGGTAGGCGGGCACCACCGCCTGCCAGCTAAAGCGTTGCGCTGCCGCTGTGGCTCTCATCGCTTTAGTGGCCGCAGGGTTATGGGCAAGCGTTTCCAGCGCACGATGCAGCGTAGCTACCATAGCATGGGCCTGAGGTATTAGGCCTTGCGCAGTAAAACCAAAACCACTTTCACCCTCTTTAACCGTGTCGCGTAAACCACCCACCGAGTGCACGAGACACGGCTGACCGTGACGCATCGCAATCATTTGGCTAATACCACAAGGCTCAAACGAACTTGGCATGATAAACAAATCGCCATTCTCGTAAAGTCGTTGGCCAAGATCGGCATAAAAACCTTGCAAGAACACAAAATTATTATGCCGCTTACTCGCCGCATAGAGAAATTGTTCCAGCATCACGTCGCCGTTACCCACCATGACGAAACACCCGTGGTCGGCTAGCGCCTCTAGCAAGGCATCGATAGCAAATCGTCCATCCTCAAGCCGCTGCCTAAGAATCAACATCTTTTGATCCGATATTCGTCCAACCGAGGTCAGCAGTAACTTGTGGTGTATACCCGCTTCTAACAGTTCTTGCAGTCTATCCGCCGCGAGACTGTGGACATTCTGTAACATCACATCCTCAGCAGCGAACACACGCAT
>DATHYR010000127.1:0-1517 GCA_035458985.1 Pseudomonadales bacterium | reverse complement strand
GAATGGTTAGACATTTGGTCGGCCGAATATGAGGCTCGTCATACCGCCACAAAGGTGAACTCTACCCGTCATAAATTTAAACAGCGATGGTCCTCACTGAGTCATCGCGGTCGTTGGGTAGCGATTGGTATCGCTGTTTTTATGCTGTTTCCAGTGCGGTTAACGGTGTTAGCCCCGGCAGATCTCATTCCAGCGTCTCCCTCTTACATTCGTGCGCCAATGGACGGCGTGATCGAACAATTGGCGGTAATTCCTAATCAGCGTGTCTTGGCAGGGCAAGAACTGTTTCGATTTGACGCCGTAAGTTTACTCAGCCGCTTAACGCTCGCTGAGCGTGAATTAGCGACCACGCAAGCTGAATACCGTCGTTTGGCCCAGCGCGCCTTGTATGAAGCAGAAAGCAAAGCAGAACTTGCTGTGTTGCAAAGCCAGCTCGCTGAAAAGCAGGTCAATGTGGATTACCTACGTTCATTAAATCAGCGTGCCTTGGTGAACGCCCCCATCGATGGCATTGTTTTGTTAGAGGATCCTAATGCTTGGATAGGTCGTCCCGTGGCCACTGGCGAGAAAGTTATGATCGTGGCGAATGATCGCGATGTTGCCATTGAGGCCTGGTTGTCGCCGGGCGATATGATTACCCTGCCTGAAGATGCCCACGTGGAGCTTTTCCTTACCAATAATCCTCTCTCTGCCCTGTCGGGCGAGGTGGCGTACATTTCCCTGCAACCTGAAATGCGCCCTGAAGGTTATTACGCCTATCGTGTGCGCGCTAATTTACTTACCGATAACGACAGTGTACGTATTGGATTGAAAGGCACGCTCAAATTGCACGGTCATCGTGTGCCACTGATTTACTGGATGCTGCGTCGCCCATTGGCTTCTATGCGGGCATGGTTGGGGCTGTAATGGATATTGCGCAATGGCCAGAGCTTCGCAGTGAATTGGCGCTGCATAAGGGTCCTAAGGGTCGTGACGGTCATCCCTCGTGGTCGTTAAACGATCCTGTGCGCAATTTATATTTTGGTATCGATTGGCTGACCTTTGAAGTGCTGTCACGTTGGCACTATGGCGATATGGACTTAATCGTTGAGTCGATCAACAGCGAGACGAGCTTGGAAGTTGATGTTGAGCTGGTATCGCATGTGGCTAAATTTCTTGATCAAAATGAACTCGTTCAACGCGATGGCGAGACTGCTGTGCGTTGGTTGGCGCAAGAAAAGCAACGCCGCCGCCAGTCTACCTGGCGCTGGCTGCTCCAAAATTACTTATTCTTCCGTTTGCCGCTGGTCTCCCCTGATGCATGGCTAAGACGTCATGTTCATACGGTAGATCTCTTTTTCAAACCTTTTTTCTGGTGGTTAACGGCTTTTGTGGGTGTCTTTGGCGTGTCGCAAATTATCCAGCAATGGGACGTATTTACCGCGCAGTTGGTCGATTTCTTCTCGTTGAGTGGTTTGATGCTTTACGGCATCACCATTGTGGTGGTGAAAGTGCTCCATGAAATGGGACACGCGTTT
>DATHYR010000126.1:0-1175 GCA_035458985.1 Pseudomonadales bacterium | reverse complement strand
CGGCACGGGGGCAAGTTGTCGACCCATTTCACGGGCGGCAATGCACTGTTCGATAATGCCTAAGCCAAAGCCGCCTTGGGCCTCATCTAAACCCAAGCGGGGGATGCCCATGTCGACGATCTTGGCCCACAGTGTGGTGTCGTAGGATTGATCTCCTTCTAAGACCGCCCGCGCGACACTGAGTGGCGCTTCAGACGCCATGAAACGTTGCAGTTCCGCTTGCAGATGGTGCTGATCGGGCGAGAAATCAAAATCCATGGGTCGTGAGCCTCGTTAGGGGTAAAAAACGCTAATCGTATCGACAATACACGACGGGCGATCGGCCCCTTCGACCGACATTGAAATGCGCACAACGAGCTTTATACCCCCTTTGAAGGGTTCGGCCGATACTACTTCGCCCGTGGCATAAAGGGATGAGTCTACAGGGACGGGGGCAGGAAAACGCACGGTATCGACACCGTAATTGACGCCCATGCTAAAGGATTCTACGCGCAGTAACAGCGGCAGGAAATGGCTACTTAATGACAGCGAAAGGTAGCCGTGAGCGATGGTTTTGCCAAAGGGCCCAGTAGCCGCGCGCTCCGGATCCACATGAATCCATTGATGATCACCTGTTGCGTCGGCAAAGGTATTAATGCGTTGTTGATCAATCACTAAGCTCGGTGTTGGGCCTAGAGTTTTACCAACAAGATCGAGTAATTCGTTGGGGGTGGGTACCAGCAAGGTTGTCATCATTATTCTCCGTTTCAGATCATCCTAGCATGTTAACTTTTTGCCGAAAGTATGAAATCCGCGCATTTAGTCTATTCGCATTAGGTGCTGTCACACGGAGGGCGTATACAATGAAATCAAAACGAGGATGCATTATGCGAATTAAAGGAAAAGTAGTATTGGTCACAGGCGCGGCACGGGGTGTTGGCCTAGCGGTGGCCAAGCGATGCGCGGCTGAAGGTGCCACGGTGATCATGACTGACATAAATGACACCTTACTTGCCAGTCAGGCCAAACGTGTGAGTCCACATGCTTTTGGTCTTGATGTCGCCGACGAAGCCGCTTGGCAAACCCGCGTAGCCTGGATTGAAGAGACGTTTGGGCGGCTGGATGTCTTGTTTAATAATGCCGCCATTTTGCGAGCAGGCACCATTGAGCAAACTACCCTGTCGCAATGGCGTGAG
>DATHYR010000125.1:0-1238 GCA_035458985.1 Pseudomonadales bacterium | reverse complement strand
TAACGCGGTCGAGACAGGTAACATGAGGAGCAGTTGCTGAGCCAGATAAAGCGTGCTTATGCACGGCACGGGGGCAAGTTGTCGACCCATTTCACGGGCGGCAATGCACTGTTCGATAATGCCTAAGCCAAAGCCGCCTTGAGCCTCATCTAAACCCAGGCGGGGGATGCCCATGTCGACGATCTTGGCCCACAGTGTGGTGTCGTAGGATTGATCTCCTTCTAAGACTGCCCGCGCGACACTGAGCGGCGCTTCAGACACCATGAATCGTTGCAGTTCTTCTTTCAGGTGGTGCTGGTCAGGCGAGAAATCAAAATCCACAGGGGGCCATCCTTACTAGGGATAAAAGACGCTGATGGTATCAACAATACAAGACGGTCTATCCGCCCCTTCCACCGACATCGAGATGCGCACAACGAGCTTTATACCCCCTTTGAAGGATTCGGCCGATACTACTTCGCCCGTGGCATAAAGGGATGAGTCTACAGGGACGGGGGCGGGAAAACGCACGGTATCCACACCATAGTTAACACCCATGCTAAAGGATTCCACCCGCAGTAACTGGGGCAGGAAATGGCTGCTCAAGGACAGCGAGAGATAACCGTGGGCGATGGTTTTGCCAAAGGGGCCAGAGGCAGCGCGCTCGGGGTCAACATGAATCCACTGGTGATCGCCGGTCGCCTCAGCAAAGGTATTGATGCGCTGTTGATCAATCACCAGGCCTGGTGTGGGGCCGAGCGTTGTGCCGACTAAATCAAGTAAATCGTTGGGCGTGGGTACCAGTAAGGTTGTCATCATTATTCTCCTTTTGGGGCATCCTAGCATTTTAACTTTTGGGCGAAAGCATGAAATCCGTGCATTTAGTCTATTCGCATTAGGTGCTGTCACGCTCAGGGCGTATACAATGAAAACATAACGAGGAGGCATGTATGCGTATTAAAGGAAAAGTCGTTTTGGTCACGGGTGCGGCGCGTGGTGTGGGTCTTGCTGTGGCAAAGCGATGCGCGGCTGAAGGTGCCACGGTGATCATGACTGATATTAATGACACCTTACTTGCCAGTCAGGCCAAACGTGTGAGTCCACATGCTTTTGGTTTGGATGTCGCCGACGAAGCCGCTTGGCAAACCCGCGTAGCCTGGATTGAAGAGACGTTTGGGCGGCTGGATGTCTTGTTTAATAATGCCGCCATTTTGCGAGCAGGCACCATTGAGCAAACTACCCTGTCGCAATGGCGTGAG
>DATHYR010000124.1:0-1167 GCA_035458985.1 Pseudomonadales bacterium | reverse complement strand
GCACCGCGGATGATTGTCATGTACTCGCGGCCATTGAACGGTAAAATTGTTCCGTTTCGACGACCGAAAAACAGCTTGTGATTGCCATAATTGCCGGTCCCTTGGTTTAAAGTTACCTCAGTCGATACACCGTTCACTCGTGTTCTAGCTAGAGGCGATGCGATATCACCGACACCAGTGACTACAGCGGACAGCGGTGCCACGTGACCGCTATTTGTAGATCCCGCAGGATTTGTTCCTCGACTATTGAAACGAAAATTGTTACCGGATGAAATAGCAGATGCGATATAAAATGCACCGTTTACTATGTCACCATTTTGGCTAAGTTCAACCAACATCCCCGTTGACGCATCGCTCAACTTCCGCCCACCCCACCAAACCGTCATCTTATCGGTGCCGCTAAAATCAACCGCGTTGGTTTCCATCCAGTCGTTATCGCCATCGTACAGCAAGTAGTGCCCACTTGCATCCTCGATGTATTGTGGTCGAGAGGCAAGAGTAGGTTGGTATCGGTGATTGCCGGGTAGTTCGCGGACGGAGATGTCTGTCACATTCGCTCTCGATGTAGTGACCCCTCCAATGCTAATTCCTCCCGTACTAAGGACAATCGGAAGTATTGCGCGGTTTGCGCCAACAACCACATTTGCCGACACTGCAGTCGATAACGCTGTGGATCGAATAATTATTCCGCCGCTGGAGACGCTTGCATTAAAAGTGACCTCAAACCACTTTCCTTCGTTACCGGCAGCATTTAGCAAGGTCGTAAAAAGAGTGCCATCCGCCGTTTTTTCAAACGTACTAGCCAGCGTCACATTAGCACCACGCACTAACCCCCGCGACTTGTCCAAGTGCAAACCACACGTCTGCCCGCTGGCGGTTATCGGTGTGGTCCCCAAATTATCCTGAAACATTGTCGAACGGTCCGAGCAATCATACACAGCACCTTGTTCGCCGTACTCAAACAACGTAGCAATTTTGGCGTCGTCGGACAGTGCATCCGAGTAACCTTCTGCCGTGTTGTAATGATAAGTGTTTTGCTTCGTCGTCCAGTTCGATGCCTGACCGTTGACTACCAAGTATTCTTGGTTGAGCTTCGTCCCATGTAGTTTATTTCCAGCACCCTCACTACAAGGAATATGCTCTACGTCACCGATTCTGATGTTGTAT
>DATHYR010000123.1:0-3077 GCA_035458985.1 Pseudomonadales bacterium | reverse complement strand
GTCAATAAATCGCTGATTGCTTGATGACCCGCTAGTGCTGGATCATAGAACAGTTCAAAACTAAGACTGCCGCCTTCCGTGTACCCGGTCTGTGCGTACTCTTTGCCTGCTCCGCTTGTGTCCAATGTGGTCGATTCGAATGTCTCACTTTCAGCGCCGCTCTGATCGATAGAAATGACCTGAGCGACAGCAGTAAACACACTGCTGATTTCTTGTTGTAACACTGTGCCTTTGCTAACGACTTTCGTCATATCATCACCCTTTTAAGGATTGTAAAACACATCAACGTCTAGTGTGACAACGTATGTTCCAATCTCTGAGCCGTCTACTGGTGGCTCATAACCATCGTTCTCAGAGTTCATAACGACAGCTCGTACCGTTTCAGATCCAGCTGCGCCCGTGTAATCATCCAAAAAGACACGAACAGCATCACCGAGCGTTGTGGCCGTGAGCGAACGCAGAGCCTTGCAATCGATGTCAAACGTGACACTGCGCAAATTGCTAGTTGTCGCGTCTAAGCTACCCATCTCGTCGCTGTCCATTTGAGTTAGCAAAATGTACGGATACTCAGCGTTTTGCGGTGCATTGCCGACATACACGCGCGAGCCGACCAGCGTGCTAATCGTCGCCTCATTTGCTAGCAATGATACTAAGCCGCTTTTCATTTTGCTTTTGCTTTTGCTTTTGCTTTTTGTTTTGCAATTTGACGCTTAAGCTCTTTTCGTGCTAACTCTTTGAATTTCGCCAATGCGGCTGGCTTGCTTGCTGCCCAACCCTTCGCAACTGTGTTTTCCAAAAGGGCTGGCATTTTGCCAGTAGCCCGATTGCCCATGCTCTTATTGAACCGCTGCTGAGTTCCGAAAACAAACCAGTGCAAAGTTTCTAGCGAAAGTCCGACTCCCTTCCCTGCCGTATTTCTAGCAGTGGCTTTCATGTAGGCTTTGTTTTTGCGCAACGTTGCGACACGCTTACCTGTCATTCCAACCTTGAAACCGGTTTTCGCTACTGTCGCTTTTGTAACTTTGTCTCTTTTCACAAACCTGTGATTGACCAGCTTTCGAGCGATTTTGTATTTGGCTGGTATTTCCTTTTTTACTTGCTTTGTGACAACTCGCAAAAGACCACGCATTGCCGCTGGTGCAACCTTGTCTCTCATTTCGATTTTGATTTTTCGCAACGCTTTGAGCAGCTGCTTGTCGCCACCAATGCCGACTTTGGTCTGTTTGGGCATTACACCGCTCGTTTTGTTTGCACTTCGATTTCCACGTCGGCGTTGTCGACGTTAAAAGCCGCAACAATTTCGTAAACCGTGTGATCGTGTATCAATCGGTCGTCTGTAGTAATCGCGTCTAGCGAGCTGTCATATGCGACATACCAGACATGAGTAACATCGGCGTTAACCTGATCAACCTTCCAAAACTCGCGACCGCCTTTGCTTACGCATTTCGCCCATGCCGCACTGTAGCTTGACCAGCTGTTTGCATTTGTTAGGTCAATGTGTCCATGCGCGTCGGCCGTTCCGCTTGATGTCTCAAATGTAACCTTAAGATCGTATTCGGTCGGTTGTCTATGACATTTTTTCATCACCATCGTGTAAGGCCCACTAAGTCATTTTGAACTCGATAGGCACTGAGCAACATTGCAGCAGGCGAGTTTTGCGCCAATGCATCGCAACTGTCGCACGGCACACGTTCGCAAAACATCGACCCGACTAACATCTTTAGCCCGTGCTTAAACGCTTCCGGCACCGCAGACGCTGCCGCTCCATAACCCGCCACATAAGTAACTGTGACAGCGTTTACCTGATCATAGGTTGTCGGCCAATCGCAATTGTAAGCCTCATAAACACCCGCTGCCCTGTCGTCTGTGCTCGTATCGGTTATGTATTTAGACGCCGACAACGTTTGAGTCGTGCCGGTTGTATCTGAATATTGAATTGAGCTGACTGATGACAACGGCGGATCAGGCAACCAAATCGGATGGCCGTAGTCGGGAAACGAATCGAGCGTCAAAACTACCGTCTTGTTAATTAACGCTCGACCTGTGTAGTTTTCCACCCATACACGCCCAGCAACGATGAGGTCGCGAATATACGCATCCTCATCATTGCCGGAAACGCGTAAGTGCGTTTTAATCTCGGCTGCTGTTATTGGCTCGACGAGTGGCTGCACGCTGACGCTTAGACCGGGCACGCTCGACCACCTCCTCTGCTATGGTGCGGTGAATCAATAAATTTGCCTGACCGTCTGCGAGGTTGTAGACGCGGCCACGCTGCCAATGCCGGAAGCTTTGATTAAATTTGACAAGCATCACAGTCTGATCAAACCTCCACACCCTGCCTCTGAAACGGTGTTAGGAGCTTCGCCAGCCCTGCTCAAAACAGCAAGGATCGAACAAAACGTGCCAGCTGCTCCATCGCCTGCGGTTGCCGAAACGTCGATGTAGCGTTTGCGTCCACGCAGATCGACTTGGAAAGCAAAGAACTTGTTGTCATCGTCGGCTGCCGGCAAAGCTGCGGCACTGCCGTCAATGTCAGTGCCGCTTGAGAAGTCAGCGCCTGAGATGTCGGCGTGACCGCTGCCGCTGCTGTCAGATTCGGTCAGCTTCAATGCGGTCATAGCAATGTCAGTTGCGCCGAGATATGCAATCACGGTAAGATAATCGAAACCATAGGTGTCGATTTCGGCTGTGGTGTATGCCGCGTTGTCGACGATCGCCGCCGGCGGTGTCACCGAAACCAGTTTGACGTTTTGCAAAGCGTTCATATCGTTTCTCGCTTGAGTTGAAGTTGAACAAATGCCGCCGATTAAGGCCGGCGGCTCACCTTATGTAAACCGGCTATCAGCTAGCCGGAGTCTTGAGAGCGACGATCGGACCCGCTGTCGTTGCGTCACCGAGGTCATGTACCTTGATGTCGTAACGTTGCGTGCCTTTAATCGCCAGTTGATCGTATTCGAAGAAACGATCGCTGCTGATGGCAAAAGTGATGTCACGGCGGCTGCCCATCATTGACGCCAGGCTGAGATCACCGAATAGAGCCACGATCGTCGACGCCTGAGCTGTCAGAGTGCTATTGA
>DATHYR010000122.1:0-1567 GCA_035458985.1 Pseudomonadales bacterium | reverse complement strand
TGGCTCACTCATGCCCTCAAACACCTCGCGCTTGATCAGCATTATGCCTGTTCCAATGCTTCCCACCTCTTCCAATCCAGTCGATTCTGGCATCGTATAGACGGGCTGGCGCTTGCCGTTCTCGTCATAGTTCTGAGCTGTCGGACCAGTGGGCATTCTGCGTCTTGCGCAGTTGGCTGCCACGATGGGCTTGTCATGGGCCAAGAGTCTGCCGACCATATCCTGGGGGAATGTCATGTCAGAGTCGATGAAGAGAATGTGGGTGCAGCCCTCTCTCATGGCATCCAGGCAAAGGTCAGCCCTTTGGTTTTGGATGATCGTGCCTTGCATCAATTTCAGACTGATTGCGTCTGTTGTGTTGAGTGTGTGATACGCCACCATATTGACCATGCAATATGTGTAGTTGGTGTGTACCTGGTCACGGGCAGGGGTGCAGACAGCAATGTAGTTCATACTTTTCCAGGTCGAGTCCTAAAGAATTGATTTTCGCTATCGTTGAGCCAGCGTTTCATGTATTCCTGGTCATCGATCTTGCCTTCAGCTTTCATTTTGTAATAGAGAGCTTCTGGAATAGATGCGACCAAATGCCATTCGCCCTTCCAGTTGGCTTTTTCGTCCACAGCGTTGTAGATGGCTTTGTTGGCCTCAATGACATCGGTCACATCTTGTTGTGTTTGGATGGTGACTTCATCGTTGTCGGTGTTGTAGTGCCAGGTGCGTGTGATGCCTTGCTGGGCGTTTACATCAAATAATTTTTTTTCAATCATTTTAAAAAAAGAGCCAGGTTTCCCTGGCCCTTTCCATTGCTTCCGATTAAGAAGTGATCAAGTCAGCGGCCAAGCCGTGGGCATTTTCAGCCAACACTTTATGACCCCATTCCACGATCAGCATGCGCTTTTCAGCGTCACCAGTCTTGGCCAATTCGACTTGGCTGTAAGGACGCAGCACAGTCATCTTGGCGTAGTCAGGATCGATAACCCATGCATCGCGCTCACGCTGGAAGCGGTTGGCGATAACCTGGACATTACCGAAATCTGAAACGTAGATGTCAACAGCGCCAACCAAAGTGGCAGGCTTTGCACCACCATCAATGTTGAAACGGCTGGAGGCAATACCAGAGAAACCTGACACGCGCTGTTTGTTAACAGGACCGCACATCAAAATCTTAGGTGTACCACCAGCTGTCCACACTTTCTGAATCACATTTTTCAAAATGGTTTCAGTGAATGTGCGCACATTGCCATCTGTACGGGCGCTGTTTGGCAGCGTTGTGTAAGATGGGTCAGAGCCATTGGTCTGCTTGTCAGTGTTTGTTTTCACAAACGCACCCAAAGAAGCAGTAGCGCGTGCAGTTGTTGAATCACCAGCAACAGCAACAGCACCATTGAGCATTGAATACTCTTGGTCACGCTTCATCTCAGCGCCACGCTTGGCGATTTGGTAGGCCAACTCGCTGCGACGGCCAGCCTTGTTGACCACCTCTTCAGTGGCTGACAAGATGATTGTCTTGCGTGAAATCTGTGCGTAGTTTTGCATACGAACAGTTGCAGTCACAGAGTCAAACGAT
>DATHYR010000121.1:0-1131 GCA_035458985.1 Pseudomonadales bacterium | reverse complement strand
CTGGGGCAACCCAGTCGGATTAGGTGGAATCCTAGTCATGAGGGTATCGCCCCTCGACCCTACGTTTTTTAACAATGTGCGGAGTGCGCTCTACCTGCGCCTAGTGTCTCGCATTGCAAGCTGTCGTGGCTTCGCAATCAGGCGTGTTCGGTCACGGTAGGTTCAAGTGTAATTCGCTCATTAGGTTTCGACCCTTAAAAATTCACGGTGTATAGGTTTACGGTAGCGCGTAAATCATTGTGCGGTAATAGTGGCGCACATGACCGATTCAGACATGGTAGCCAGATCACTGGGGGCAGGCCGTGGAATCATCCCAGCTCAGCGGTAAGAAGCCGTAGTATGGGACAAGGCCCAATGGAAAGACATTGGCAAGTAACGTTCACTTAAAGGAACGGTGAGGTATCCCCGAGCGCACCAAGAACAGCAAGCGCGTAATCATCCCCTCGCAAGAGGGCTTCCTTGTGTGCATAACAGTGTGCATACATCAAGCCTTTTTAACTTTCAGGAGAGTACATCATGCAAAACGCAATCGCAATCATCGAGCACGCCAACAATGGTTTAACAGTTACCATGAACGCCAAGGGTAAGCAGGGCACATTTGCCCGAGCCATCGCCTTTGCATCCCGAGACGCCCGAATCGCACTCGGTCAGGCTATGCACCTTAAGTGGTTACAGAATGGACAGTATCGCCCACTGGTGAATGACATTCTGTCCTGCGGTCTTGTGCCCAAGGCGGCTATCCCGTTCGTGTCTGGTTTGATTCCAACCAACGGCGCAGTTCCCAAAGAGCAGTTCATTGCACTGTGCCAAGCAGTCAAGCACGCCGTGGACAACAAAACCAACAAGGCGGGTGAGCGTGTCGAGGTCAAGGGTGAGAAAGCATTCATCTTCGGTATCGTAAACGCCATCGTTGCTGACGCTAACCCCACAACGGTTGACGCGTAATCAGCGCGCTGTATGAAAACCTTGGTGACGGTTCAAAGGTCGGGGCTGGCATCCCCGTTAACACCATTAGTTCGCCTCCCAAGCAAGTACTACTTTGGCTCCGAATTGGACGTGTTCTATTTAGCACTACTTTTCGGGGCTGGGTAACACACAAGTACCTAATAAGACAATTAGGCAGAGGGGTTC
>DATHYR010000120.1:0-1346 GCA_035458985.1 Pseudomonadales bacterium | reverse complement strand
CAGTTATTCCGTCCCTGCTGTTTCTCCATGAGCGCCGATACGACCCCAACAAACATTTCATTCGTTCAACGCGATTCCTCCGGCGACAACGACTGGGTGAATGTTTTGGGGAGTGCGAATCCGAATAAGTCGATTGGTTTTAACGGGTCAGGAGTAGTATCGGCTCTTGCCACCCCACTATTGACTGTAGCCAACACGTTTACGGCGCTTCAGTCCATATCACTCGCTTCATCTGAACTTCTTAGACTTAGCCGGACAGGAGGGACATTGGATGGCGAGAATCAAAGAATGCGCTTCCTTGCTGGGTCTTCAGGTGCCTCCACCAGCGGTTTTATCTTAGCGCATGAATCGCTGACCTCGGCAGTTCACACGGCTAAAAACTATCTTCGTTTTTACGACGATGGCGTCAGTATTGATAACGCCGCAGCCGATAAAGTCCTAGACGTAAACACAACCGCGAAATCTGTTGCGGTTACTGGCAACGTCACAGCGCGCGCATACGTCGGTGCAAACGTGGCGATTGCGGCTTCTGCTATCGACTGGGCGACCGGCACAAGCTTTTCTAAAACCCTGTCGGCAAACACGACGTTCACCTTCGCGAACACAGTATCTGGCCAAGCGATCACGGTTGCGGTGACCAATACGGCAAGCAATTACACGGTAACGTGGCCTACGGTAAAATGGCCAAACGATCTTGTCCCGGCCCAGAGCATTGGAGCAAAGACTGACGTTTACACCTTCAAGAATATCGGCGGCGTCATTTATGGCTCCATCGATAGCACTGCACGTTCGTTCGGGGTGCAATATGTCAAGACGTGGGCGCAGTTGCAGGCGGCGATGGCCGTGGCGACGGCTGCTGGCGGCGGAGTGATTTACATTGATGGCACCATTATCGTGCCACCTAACAGCTCGCCTTTCGGTACTGGGGGGTTTGATATTTCTACGCCAAACATCGTTATCACCGGGCCAAGTAATGGCTCGTCCGTGATAAAGCTACAGGCTGGCGCAAACTATACCGGATTTAACAATTTTACGATTAATATCAATGATTCAAACATTGTTATTGAAAACATCACAATTGAAAGTGTTGTAAATTCTTTTCAAGGAGTTACTGGGATGCCTACAGGCATTCATTTAGCCCGCAACTCCTCGGACGGAAATCCGGGAATCACAAACACGGTTATTAGAAATGTCACATTCCTGAATGGGAATATTGCCGTTTTTTTGAGTGGAGGCACTGGGTCACCACCCAATAAAAACCTCAGCTTGATCAACAACAAGGTAAGGAATTGCGGTGCTGGATTTTATCTCACATGGGGGCTTGATCAGCTTTTGATCGACGGAAA
>DATHYR010000119.1:0-1186 GCA_035458985.1 Pseudomonadales bacterium | reverse complement strand
CACCCTAACTGCGCTTGAGAATGTGATGTTGCCTGCAGAACTTGCCGGGGTGGTAAACGCCAGAGAAAAGGCCGAGCAGATGCTTGAGCGTGTGGGGCTATCACACCGACTCACACATTTACCAAAACAACTTTCTGGTGGTGAGCAGCAGCGCGTTGCCATTGCGCGGGCCTTTATTTGTGAGCCCAAAGTCCTGTTTGCTGATGAGCCAACGGGCAATTTAGACAGTGCTAACGGTGAAAAGATTGCCGATATGTTATTTACGCTTAATCAAGAAAATCATACCACCTTGGTGTTAGTCACCCATGATCTGGAACTTGCTAAACGTTGTGCGAGACAATTGGTGATGGAGAATGGCCATTTGTCAGAAATGCCAAAACAGTCGACACATTCCGCTGCAGTTAAGGAGGCATAAAGATGACGGCTCCTTCTTTGGTGACCTTCAATTTAGCGTGGCGCCTTTTTAAGCGTGAGTTGGCGCAAGGGCAATTGTTATTGATCATATTGGCCATCACCTTAGCCGTTTTGTCCGTTAGCGGGTTGGCACGAGTCAGTGAAAGATTGCAGGTAGCCATTAATGGAGAGGCAACAAAATTCATCGCCGCAGATAGGATCATCGATTCACCTACCGCGCTAGACTCCGCCATCTTAGAAGAAGCTAGTGCCTTGGGCTTGAACCATGTGACGAATCTACAATTCAACTCTATGGTGTTCAGTGGTGACAAATTTCAATTGGTGACAGTTAGAGCGGTGCAGAAGGGCTACCCGCTAAAAGGCGTCATTGAACTCGAGTCGGGCCCGACTGACGCATTACCAAAAGAGAATGAGGTCTGGTTTGAGTCTCGACTAGGTGGACTTTTGGGTTATCCCGCCACAGTGGAGTTAGGCAATAGTATGCTGAAAATGGGGGCGCAAATTAGTCGTTTGCCCGATGCAGGCTTCAATCCCTTTGCCTCTTCTCCGGTTGTGCTGATGCGCTTTGAAGATGTCGCCAGCACGGGCGTCATTCAGCCCGGCAGCCGAGTGACCTACCTTTATCAATTTGCCGGTACTGAATCTGCTTTGATGGCATTTGAACAGGCGGTTAAATCAAAACTTAACAACAGTCAGCGATGGGTCGATGTGCAATCGGGAGATTCACCCATCGCAGGAGCGGTGAAAAGAGCCGAGCGTTTTTTATTGTTAG
>DATHYR010000118.1:0-6129 GCA_035458985.1 Pseudomonadales bacterium | reverse complement strand
TTAGTGGCTGATTTTAACGAGCAAACCGGTGCCGATACCGTGGCCGAGATTGAGGCCCAGGGCGGGCAAGCAGCCTTTTTTAAAGCCGACGTGAGCAATGAACAGCAAGTGGCTGCCATGGTGGCCTATTGCGTAGACACGTTTGGCGGTCTCGATGTGGCCTGCAATAGTGCGGCGGTAAGCCGAGGGTCGGGGCCAATTCACCAGTTTGAGCGCGATGTGTTTGATCACACCCTGGAAATGTGTCTTACCAATACATGGCTTTGCCAAAAATATGAGCTCAACCATATGCTGGCTCAGGGGCATGGCAGTATTGTGAATATTTCCTCGAATGCCTCATTAAAAGGGCAGCCCTACAATACCGCTTACGCTGCGGCCAAGGCGGGTGTGAATATCTTAACCAAGAGCTCGGCGGCCGAGTACGGCAGTAAGGGTATTCGCATCAATGCCGTATCTCCCGGTGTGATACGTACACCCGGAGTGGAAAAATACTTTGAAGAGCAACCGAAAATCGCTGAAGGCTTGAAGCGTAGTGCCGTGATGAACCGCATTGGCGAGCCCGAAGAAATCGCCGAAGCGGTGGTCTTTTTGTTATCTGATAAAGCGTCTTTTATCACCGGCCAGATTCTGTCTGTCGACGGTGGTCAAGCGGTGCGTTAACCCCTAGGAGTTTTTTTATGATTATTGCTTCAGACAAACCACGCATTCCACTGCCCATGCCCTCGGGTTGGTACCACGTGCTGTATTCTAATGAGATCGCGGTGGGCGAATCTAAGCCGTTGACCTATTTTGGGCAAGAACTGGTGATTTTCAGAACCGAATCGGGTCTCGCCAAAGTGGTCGATGCCTACTGTCCTCACATGGGCGCGCACTTAGGTTATGGTATTCGCGACCAGGCGGGTAAAGGCTCGTCTGTGGTCGGTGAAAGTATTGTATGTCCTTTCCATGGCTGGGCGTTCAATGGGGAGGGACAGTGTACCGATGTGCCTTATGCCAAGAACCTTCCACCCCGTGTCGCGCGAGGCGAGCAAGTGCTAGGTTGTTGGCCCGTGCAAGAGGTCAATGGGAGCGTGCTTGTGTGGTACCACCCTCATAAAGCAGCACCTTCTTTCCAGCCTGAAGCCATTCCTGAATTATCAGAGTTTGCCGATGAATGGAGTGAGCCAACGCTATTCCGCTGGGATATTAATACGCATATGCAAGAGATTGGTGAAAACGCAGTAGACCCAGCCCATTTTATGTTTGTGCATGGCACCACAGAAATCCCCATGGCAGAAGAGTATATTTTTGACGCTCATAAACGCGGTGGTTTCCTTAAGACTCTTCAACCCACTCCGCGAGGAAATGTTGAAGGCAGTATTGAAAACGCCAATATTGGCCCTGGCCTGTCGGTGGTTCGATTCAAAGGACTCTGCGATACGGTTTTATTGGCAAACGTGACCCCCGTCTCCACTGAACATACCGTGGCGCATTATGCGTTTTATCAGCGTAAAGCCGATATTGGTGGGCCATTGGGAAGAGTGGGTGAGGCAATCATCAAAAATATTGCCCAACAAATGGAAGAAGACCGCATCATTTGGGATCGCAAAAAGTATTACGATAAACCGATGCTGTGTGACGGCGACGGTCCATTTGCTAAATTCCGTAAATGGTATAGTCAGTTTTTAATTGAATAAGTCATTGAGTAAGTAAAAGCCGCGTTAAGCGGCTTTTTTTTGGATCGAGTTATTTGTTTCGCCACACCGGCTTGCGTTTTTCGAGAAAGGCCTGCAATCCCTCGCGGATATCGTCGCTGACGAGCATTCGGTTTACGGCGGGAAACGCGCCCTCGGCTTGGGCGTCCATCGCGGCGTATTCATCGGCGTAACGCATGCCCTCTTTGGTGGCCTCCAGAATGGCACTGACCGCCATAGGGCCCGCACGCAAAATGTCCTTAGCCAGTGTCACCGCAGCACTGACTGCATCGCTGGCCACCACGTCATTAATCAAACCCCACGCCAAGGCTTGCTGCGCGCTGATCGCTTGCCCAGTAAGTTGCATCTGTAGCGCCTGTTTTTGTCCGATCATTCTCGGCAAACGATGTAATCCTCCAGCCACGGCCGCCGTGCCTAGCAGGGCCTCTGGTAAGCCAAATTTGGCGTGTTCACTGGCAATGGCCAGATCAGCGGCGAGGACCATTTCAAAACCACCACCAAAGGCAAAACCATTGACCGCGGCAATGATAGGTTTGCGACTTTGACGGCGCGTCATGCCGCCATAGCCGCTCGGTGGGACGGCGTAGTCTTCCTCGGTTTTTGCATCAGCCATGGCACTGATATCACCGCCCGCGCAAAAAGCTTTGTCACCGGCCCCGGTGACAATAGCCACGCGAAATGGACGGCCGCCCGGATCTCCTCGCCCCACTCTTCGTTGGGAATCCCGAACACACAGCAGTCATACACATCGGGATGACCAAACAACACGCTTTCAATTTCGGCGGGGTAAATGTTGGCGCCCCCGCTGATAATCATGTCGATTTTTCGGTCGCTTAAAAAGAGGAAGCCTTCGTCATTCATATAGCCAATATCGCCGGCGGTAAAGTAATTGCCGCGTTGCGTGCGCGCTGTTTTCTCTAAGTCTCCTTTGTACTCAAAGCGACTGACGTCGGACATCAGCATGTACACTGTGCCAGTTGTACCGCGTGGGCATTCGTTGCCTTCATCATCCAAAATTTTAACCTCGGCGGTCGGCCATGCCCGACCCACGGTACCGGGGTATTTTAGCCAGTCCGACGAGTTCACCATGGTGCCGCCGCCTTCTGTGGAGGCGTAGTATTCATAGACGATGGGGCCAAACCAGTCGATGATGTCGCGCTTTATGTGGCTCGGGCAAGGTGCCGCGGTATGAATCATATGTGTCACTGAAGAGACATCGTAGCGTTGTTTGATGTCCTCAGATAATTTGCACAGCCTGACCATCTGAGTGGGTACCACATGGGTGGTAGTGACCCGGTATTTTTCGATGGCGCGAAGCATGTGTTCAGCGTCCCATTTTTGGTGCAGTACCACGCAGTGACCAAAGTGAAGTGAGCTGGTTGCCCAGTTCATCGCGGCGGTGTGGTAAAGGGGGGGAGCCACAAAAATGGACATTATTGGCTTCAGGTTGAATGCCAAATAGCATGAGCAGAAAGGTGAAATTGGTGGCATTGGTATCGGGGTCAATATGTGGAACGCGACGACGAACACCCTTAGGATGTCCCGTAGTACCTGAGGTGTAATACATCACCATACCGGCGGTACGATCATCGGGGAGTGTGCTGGGTTGGTCTGCGATGAAGCGCTCATAGCTATTATGACCGCCGAGGCAAAAGGCTTGTGAACTAGGGTAACCCATCGTTTCGCAAGCCGCGTTTGCCACGCCCGAGGTCTCGTGATGGAAAAAGAAGGCTTTAGCATCACTGTCTTGAAGAATGTACGCCACCTCATTGGCCGCCAAGTGCCAGTTTAGGGGGGCCAAAAACATCCCCGTTTGCATTACCGCCAAATTAATCGCCAAGTACTGCGCGCAATTTGGCAGCATGGCGGCCACCGTATCACCCTTTTTCAGCCCCATGGCTCGTAAGCCGTGGGCAATTTTATTACCTTCTTCAATCAGCTCCCGACGCGTCCACGCTTTTTCATCGGGATCAATAAGGGCAATCTTGTCTCCATCCCATTGGCTGAAGTTCCACAGTCCGTAGATCGTTGGTGAGGACATAAACACTCCGTGCATGATAAGTCATTGTTATTATTTATTGACTAACCATTACAAACTAAAGCGAGACTTTCAATCAAAAGTTGACGCAATATGCGTGCGCATTAAGGTCATTAAGTTACTAATTTTATTTAAATATTTTATTTTTTATTATTTTTTATGATGATTTTTAAGCCGAATAGACTAGTTGCCATACGTTGTTGAACCGCCCATTGGAACGTTTGTTCTCTCGGCGTTTTTAATGCATCTGGATGAAGTATAGAAAGAGCGCTCCCCCTACACTCATCTTACCTATCATGGAGGGTATTTAATGAATAACACCAATAAAACATTACTAGCATTAGCCATTGCCGCCACCACCTGTGGAAGTTTACCGCTGCATGCAGCGGTGCTTGAAGAAGTCATTGTCACGGCGCAAAAACGTGAGCAAAGTTTGCAAGACATCCCTGTGTCGGTATCGGTATTTGATGCAAAAGCGATTCGCGAGCAAGGCATCAGCGATATTGAAGATGCCAGCCAATATCTCCCTAATGTACAGATCGCTGAGTCACCCGCCGGTAGTACTGGTGCGACAATTGGTATTCGTGGGTCGGTGACGATTAATCCCGCAGTGACATGGGAGCCTACCGTCGGGATTTATCTCGACGGTGTGTTTATCGCTAAAAACGTGGGCGGTATTTTCGAGGTAGCGGATCTTGAGCGCGTTGAAGTTTTGCGTGGGCCTCAAGGGACGCTTTACGGCAAAAATACCGTCGGCGGAGCGATTAACTTGGTGACCCGACAGCCCGGTGAAGAACAGCAGATTCGCTTGTTAGGGGGCGTGGGTAACTATGGGGCTAGTCACGTCGGTATTAAGGCTGACTCGGGGCGTGTTGCCAATGCGCGTTTCTCATTGTCGTATCTTAAGCGCGATCGCGATGGCTTTGATGACAATACGGCCACGGGTGAAAAATTCAAATCGCTAGATGCAGAGAGTGGTCGTTTTGCGGCGGTATTTGATGTCAGCGAGCACACCGAAGTGCAATACAGCTATGACTGGAGCGACATGGACAACCTGCCAGCCATGCCGCAAGTAGTGCCTGTGCCAGTCTATGAGCGCCCCGAGGGTATTGCACTGGATGGTGCGAAGTTTGATCTTTCCAACACCAAAGGCCATAGTTTGACTTTCACGTCACAATTGTCTGATCAATGGCAGTTTAAATCGATCACCGCCAAGCGCGACATGACGTTTGACGACGCCCTTGATCTTGATGGTGCGCCATTGACCTTCTTCCACACGGAGCGTCATGTCGATCACAGTCAGTTATCGCAGGAATTCCAGTGGTTAGGGGAAACAGAGAATGCCCACTTTGTATTAGGGGCTTTCTACTTTAATGAAGAGGCGGATGCCGATAATCCCTATGACTTTGGTCTTGGCTTTCCTATTCGAAATTTCTATGGCGTAGAATCGACATCAACCGCGTTGTTTGGCCAGGTCGATTGGCGTTTAGATGCGCAGTGGTCGGTCATTGCTGGATTGCGCTACACCAGTGAGAAGAAAGACTTTTATATTTCACACCCGGATGATTTCGTCGCGCCATTTAGTGCCGAGTCGAGTGATACGTGGACCAATACGAGCCCATCCTTGACAGTGCAATATCAGGTGAGCGATGACACAAACACCTATCTGCGTGTGGCACAAGGGTGGAAATCCGGTGGTTTTAATGGCGAGTCCGAAAACCTTGCCGTGGCTCAAACACCGTACGACGAAGAGAAGGTGACTTCGGTTGAACTTGGCGTGAAGTCGAGTGTGGGTGAGCGTGTGCAGTGGAGTGCGGCGATCTTTAATAACGATATTAAAGATCTCCAACTCTCCGAGTTTTTGGGTGCCAGTGGCTACTCGCAAATTACCAATGCCGGTCAAGCGACCATTACCGGGGCGGAGTTCGAGTTGGTGGCTGCGTTAACCGAGGCGTTAACGGTCAATGTCAACTATGGCTATCTGGATCCCAAATACGACAGCTTCATTCAATATGGCTTTGAAATGAAAGACATGGCGGCCTTCCCTTATGCGCCTGAGAATACCTACAGTTTAGGCGCCAGCTATCAGGCGGGAGATTGGTCAGCTCGTCTAGACTACAGCTATGTGGATGATCATGTCCTTTACTACGATCAAGCATCAGCAGCGTCAACGGCGGTTAAGGCCTATGGTCTGCTCAATGCTCGGGTAAGCCTTGCTAATATTGCATTGGGTAACAGTGCCTTAGAGGTTTCATTGTGGGGCAAAAACTTGGCTGACGAGGAATATTACATTAACGGTATTCCGCTCGGTCCGGTTGCACTCAACTATTTTGGAAACCCCCGCACGGTGGGTATTGATCTGGAACTACGATTGTAGTTTTTGCAACGAAAAGGGCG
>DATHYR010000117.1:0-1190 GCA_035458985.1 Pseudomonadales bacterium | reverse complement strand
TCAGCGGCTCTACCTACGGCTCAATCGGCTTGGAAGGTGAACTTGTCACCCCCTACGAAGACTTGACCGAGGAAGTAGTTATCGGCTGGCTACACGAAGCCATGGGCGAGGAAACTGTGGCGGCGCATGAAGCGGCTGTGGCGGCTCAAATCGCTGAAGCTAAAGAGCCTAAAGTGGCGACAGGTATGCCTTGGTAAAACGCGAAGCCACCACGCGACCTTGGTGGCACATTGAAAGGTAAACGATGGAAAACAAAAAAACACCCATCAATATCGACGGAAAAGAATACCACTACGAAGACATGACTGCCGAACAGCAGACCCTTGTCAACCACTTGGTAGACCTCGACCGCAAGCTAAACTCAGCCAAATTCAACCTTGACCAGCTACAAGTTGGACGTAATTCATTTATGTCCATGCTTACTGAATCCTTGTCAAAAGAAGATGATTTGGTAGAATCGGCTTAACAATTTAACCACGCCAACCACCATGTCAAACGAAGTCCAACTCACTGACGCCCAAATCGACGCCATCGCTGAGAAGGCGGCTGAAAAGGCTTTCCAAAAGATTTACCAGAATGTAGGTAAATCAGTGTTGACTAAAATGGCATGGCTGGCTGGCGCGGCTGTTATCGGTCTATTCATGTGGCTCGGAGGTCATAACTCCCTGCCGAAGTAAGATGCTGGTTGAACTTGCCGCCGCCAATGCCGCGCTTGCAGTCATCAAAGAGGCTATTGGACACGGCAAGGACATAGCTGAATTTGGCTCCCAACTGGGGCAGTTCTTTTCAGCAAAGTCAGAGATTGCCAAGAAAGCCTCTGCAAAGGGCGGTGATTCTGAGGAATTCTGGGCGCTTGAATCTATAAGGGTTCAGGAGGAAGAACTCAAGGAAATGATGATTTACCAAGGTCGGGCAGGGCTTTGGACAGATTGGCTGGCATTTCAAGCCATGAAGAAGCGGGAGCGTGAGCAAGCGGAACGTGACCGCATAATAGCCGTAGAGAAGCGCCGACAAGCCATTCTGGGCGTTTTTAACGGCATACTGATAGCCGTGGCAGTACTCAGTGGTTTAATCGCTGTGGCGGGCTTAATTTGGGCTATCGCTAAACGGGGAGCGTTTTGATGAATGACCTAATTTCAATGGTGTCTAAATTTGCACCAGCAATTGGCACTGCGCTTGGCGGGCCGTTG
>DATHYR010000116.1:0-1235 GCA_035458985.1 Pseudomonadales bacterium | reverse complement strand
CACAAAAACAGATGGTCCGGTAAAAGTTCCATTAATACTCTTTGCAGAACTTGCCGCCGGCGCAGTTGTCGCAGCCGCTGCAGTTGTTCCAGAGTTATTTGCCGCTGAATCCTTCGCGGCTGAACTTGCCTTCTTTGTTGCCGCCGCAGTTGCCTTCGCACTGGCCTTAGGAGCCGCACTCTTACTTGTAACCGCAGTTGAAGATGATGAAGCTGGCGCTACCTCAGCTGTCCCAGAACTAACCCCCACAGAAGTACCAGAGATGCTCAATGCATCATTAGCGCCCAACTGAGGTGGCGTAATCGCTAATACCGCGCCGAGACCCCCCACAGTGCCTCCAGCGATCAATAGCGCCCGCTTCATCTATCCTCGTCTCTCGTTTAACCCCTCGATGGTTCAACAACGCTATAAAAGCCCATGAACCTGAATGATTTCTGTGAACGCCCGCAATCCCACCGCAGAGTATCTGCGGCTAATTATTCGCTATGGAAGGCAAATGCCTCATCATGGAAACGGTTCTTTGGCACGCCTAGATCCTCAGCCGCCTTACGCACCGCAGCAACCAAGGCTGCTGGCCCACAAATATAAATATCGCTATCGGCAAAGGTTGGCACTAACGCCTTCAATGAACGCGCATCCATCGGATGATCTTTGCGCGATCCCACCAAGTAATGAATCCGCATCGACCCACCACTGCACTCTGCCAAATAATCCATCTCTGCTTTCAAAACTAAATCCTCTTCACGTGATGCCCTAAAAATCACATCAATCTGAGCTCCACCATTGAACTCATCCATCAACGCACGCACCGGAGTAATTCCTACTCCGCCGCCCACCAACACCACATGCGGCGACGTAGAACGCCCCGCAGTAAATGCCCCGTATGGACCCTCAACAAACACTCGCGTCCCCGGCTTTAAAAACGCCAACGACCTTGAATGATCTCCTAAATCCTTAACGGTAATTCGCAAATGATTCTTGGTCGGCGCAGCCGACAAAGAATAAGGATGTGACATCAACGCATGCCCACGTGCAATGAACCGCCACCCAAAGAACTGCCCACCTTGCGCAGCCAATCGATCCAAATTACGCCCGCTCATAATCACGGACACAACACCAGGTCCTTCAACAACAACCTTTTCAACCCGCAAATTAACTTTTAGTGATCGCCAAAATGGAACCCAGAATCTCCAGTACCCAATCGACAAAGCCATGACAATATACAAAGTAATCCA
>DATHYR010000115.1:0-1152 GCA_035458985.1 Pseudomonadales bacterium | reverse complement strand
GAGGATGGCGCTAAGCAGAGTCTAGCCAAAATTACCCAGCAATACACTGGGGCGATCGAAGGCACTAGTACACTGCAATATTTGATGTGTTATCGAGCCGATGGCGACGCGACATTTGTCGGGTTTGAAACTGTTACCGGTACGGTCGATGGCAAATCAGGCAGCTTTGTATTGCAGCATAACGGCACCTTTTCGCATGGTGTTGCCCAAAGTCAGTTTCAAGTAGTGGCAGGCTCAGCGACAGATGAGCTAGCGCCATTAGTGGGCATAGGGAGTTTTACCTCTGGCGAGCAAGGTCAAGCCCAGTATCAACTTGAGTTTTCGTGGATTTAATTTCTCGCTAAACAGGTAAGGCCCTCTATGTTTTCTTGCCATAGGAGCCTTGCCATCATTACCTTGCCCTAATTCGTTTACCTGTGATCTTACGGCGTGTAATAGGTTGCAGCCCCAGGACCTACCGGCAGACCCAATCCAAATACCCAAATGAAGAAAAACGCCGTCCAACCGATAAAGAAGACGATAGTGTAGGGCAACATAGTGGCGATTAATGTGCCTATTCCTAGATGCTTCTGATACCGACTGGCGACCGCCAAAATCAGGCCAAAGTAGCTCATCATCGGGGTGATCAGATTAGTGACAGAATCACCAATTCGATACGCCGCCTGAATGGTTTCTGGCGCATAGCCCACCAACATTAGCATAGGGACAAAAATCGGTGCGGTGACCGCCCACTGCGCCGATGCACTGCCTAACATCAAGTTAATAAAGCCACACAGCATAATAAACAGGACAAATACTAATGGCCCGGTTAAGCCGATGGAGTTAAGTGCATCGGCGCCAGCGACGGCCAATACTGCGCCTAAGTTAGTCCATTTAAAGAAGGCGACAAACTGTGAAGCAAAAAACACCAACACGATATACATGCCCATAGTGCTCATGCTGTGAGACATGGCATTAATGACATCTTTGTCGTTTTTCATGCTGCCAACCACTTTGCCGTACACCAATCCTGGGATCGCAAAGCAAATGAAAATAAAGGCCACAATACCTTTTAGAAACGGAGAGCCCGCCACTAAACCCGTGGCCGGATCTCGTAGTGGACCGTTTTCGGGAACGACAGTGAGCGCCAGCAGCACAGAGAGTAGCAGCATA
>DATHYR010000114.1:0-38931 GCA_035458985.1 Pseudomonadales bacterium | reverse complement strand
TTTATTTCGGGTCGCCTGCGCCGTTTCTATATAATCCGCTAAGCGCTCTAATACAATACCAAGAAAACCTGCGTGTTCTCCCGCCGCCACCATAGAGCGGAACAAATGATCGAACACTTTGGGGAACTCGGCTAATGCATACGCCAAGGTATGGCCCTCTAGCACTCGCGATCGCACTTGCAGAACCATCGATTGTACTTTGGGTTTTTGACTCTGCTGAGCCACCGCTTGCAAGGCGTCGGCCAATGGCAAATTCGACTGTACCAACGTGGCTAACTGCCGACTCAGTAGTGTTAAATCCGCCATGCTTAACCGCAGGCGAGATACCGCTACTGGCGCATTTCTTTGCTGGCCTTGGCGCTGGCTAACAGCTTTGACCTCAATCGGTTTTAAACCACGCTCACGCAGTTTGCCGCGCACTTGACGCTCGGAATCGCCTTCAAGGACACCTTTAACGCGTTTACCGTTAGCCTCAAGCGCTTGATAGCTAAATGCCGCCATACTTATGCTACTGCGGTCACCCGCAGTAGCTCCTCTAAGCTGGTGTCACCTTTGATCACTCGCTGACAACCGTCTTGATACAAGCTAGGCGAATGCTGACGAGCGTGCGCCTCCATCGTTTGCTCACTGGCTTGATCGTGAATTAAATGGCGCAGGGTCTCATCTACCATGACCAGTTCATAAATACCCGTTCGGCCTCGATAACCGGTGTGATTACAATGTCGACACTCCCCTGGGCGGTGCAGTGTTAGCGTGGTCGTTGAGGGCAATTGCAACTTGACCAATTCTGCCTCAGATGCTTGATAAGGTACTTTGCATTCTTTGCAGAGCAGTCTTACCAAACGCTGGGCTAATAGACCCAACACACTTGATGACAATAAGAAGGGTTCTATACCCATATCTTGTAAGCGTGTCACCGCACCGATGGCGGTATTGGTGTGCAGCGTGGACAAAACCAAGTGGCCTGTCAGCGAGGCTTGTACAGCAATTTGCGCCGTTTCAGCATCGCGGATCTCACCGACCATCACGACATCAGGGTCTTGCCGTAAAATGGCTCTCAAGCCACGCGCGAAGGTCATGTCAACTTTTGTATTGACCTGTGTTTGCCCAATGCCGCGCAGCATATACTCGATTGGGTCTTCAATAGTGAGGATGTTGCGCGAACTCTGATTGATATGAGTTAAACCGGCATAGAGCGTGGTAGTTTTACCCGATCCCGTGGGCCCGGTCACCAAAACGATACCATGGGGAGCCTTCAGACATCGGTCGTAATCCGCCACTGCCTGAGGGCCCATATTGAGCTGTGGCAAGCTAAGCTGCCCAGCTTGCTTATCAAGCAGACGCAGCACAATTCTTTCACCGTGGGCAGAAGGCATAGTCGACATGCGAATATCGACGGCATGTCCTGCTAATTTAACCGTGATTCGGCCGTCTTGTGGAACACGCTTTTCAGCGATATCGAGCTTCGCCATCACCTTGAGGCGAGAGACAATCAATGGGGCTAACTGCCGCTTGGGCGTTAGCACCTCGCGCAACACGCCATCGACGCGGTAGCGAACAGTAAGATTATCCTCAAACGTTTCAACATGGATATCCGACGCATTCTCGCGCACGGCCTGAGATAAGATGGCATTGATTAAGCGAATCACAGGGGCGTCATCTTCGCCATCCATCAACTCACTTGACTCAGGGATTTCATTCACCAGGCGCGATAAATCTATATCTGCGCCCAAGTCCTCAGCGGCCCGCGCGGCCTCGTTGTCCGCACTCTGATACGCGGCCCGAAGGGCTTGTTCAAAATGGGGTTCAGGAATCTCCTGCAACGATAACAATTGTCCCGCAGCACGCTGGACCTCCGCCAACACCGCCAAGCTTAAAGGCGGCACATACTGCATCTGGGCTTCACCGTGCTGGCGTATCAACAACACTTTTTTATCACGCGCAAAGCTAAAGGGTAGTCTCTCAACACCCTGAGGTTCAAAGGCTGCAACGTCCTCTAGGGCCTCGATATGAGCGGATTGATCACTCATTATTGCTGGGCCTCACTATTTTTATCGCGCTGTAAGGCTTCTAATTGTTGCTGCCATTCAGGCAAAACAGGCAGTGACTCATCGCTAGCAAAATTGACACCTTGCTCGCGCTCTTGCAGCTGTAGCTCACGGATATAGCCATATTTTTCAGCAGTTGCACCGCGCAAACGGTCTGGGCTACGAATGATCGTCGGACGAATAAAGACTAATAAATTCGTTTTGGTGATTTTGGTATTGTTACTTCTAAACAAACGCCCTAGCAATGGAATATCTCCTAGCAAAGGCACTTTCTGAACCGACTCTTGCACATCGTCTTTGACCAAACCACCCAAGACAATCGTCTCGCCATCTTGCGCCATGACCGAGGTATTGATCTTGCGTTGGTTGGTAATCAGGTCACTGGAAGAGGCCCCTGTCAAACTAGACACCTCTTGCTCTAACTCCAGTATCAAGGAATCGCCTTCATTGATGTGCGGTGTCACCTTTAAGGTAATACCAACGTCTTGACGCTCAATGGTTTGGAAAGGACTCGACGGATTCGTGCTATTACCCGTAGATGTATAGCGGCCGGTCACAAAGGGCACCTCCTGACCGACAGTAATGGAGGCTTCGTTATTGTCGAGGGTCAACAGGCTAGGTGTTGATAAAATATTGGCCTCGGTATCGGTCGACAAGGCATTCAGTAACACCGCAAAATCGGTACCGGGATTTTGTAATTTACCAATCCCAAAGACTTGTCCTGGGGCCCCAGCCAGTGCTGCCGCCAAGTTCAACGTAGTATTCACAGCATCGCCATTGGCATCGGTACCGTTGCCCAAGGCGGCACCCGCTACATTACCTAATAGGGCATTATTGCTACCCACGGAGTTTACCGAACTTCCAAAGCCGCGACTCTCATTTTGGAACAGCCATTGGACACCCAATTCACGACCACCCACGTCTTGCAATTCAACAATAATCGCTTCAACCAACACTTGCGCGCGGCGGATATCTAGACTCTTCACCATACCCACCAACTCGCCCATCAGATTTTTATCCGCCGTGATAATTAGCGCGTTTGTGGTCTCGTCGGCCTCTACCGCAGCCGATTTCTTGCTATTTTTTTCTGCTGCGACAGCGCTAAGGTTCTGGACAACTTTGTTCAAGACCGCCGCCACATCAACTGCTTTGGCGTATTCAAGATATATCACGCGTGAATTGCTATTTTGGCGATTTGGTTCATCGAGGTGCTTAATCAGGAACTTAACCCGCTCACGTGCCATTTCATCACCGAGTACGACCACACTGTTGGTTCGCGTATCGGCCACTAACATGGCTGGCGACATGGCGGCACCGCGGTCGGCTTTTTCCTGCTTATCCAGATTGGTAATCAGCGACACGACGTCCTCCGCCGAGGCGAACTGGAGGGTCATGATTTCGGTTTTTTCCACGGCGTTATTGTCGACTTTTTCTATCAACTTTCGCATCCGCTCAATATTCGCGGCAGTATCAGAGAGAATAATGGCATTGCTGTTGGCGTAGGCCGCCATGTGGGATTGCTGAGGTACCAGTGGGCGAAGAATAGGAATCAGTTTGGCCGCATCGATATTTTTTAGCTGGATCACCTCTGTAATAAATTGCGCATTATAGGGCTGCACCGGATTCACTGCCGAGGGCGCTGTTCGAGCATCTTTGCTAGGCACAATATGCAAGATGCCCTTACTGTCGATGGCGCTATAACCGTTAATTTCAAGCACCGTCAAAAAGAGATTATATAGCTCTTCATCATTGAGGGTTTTGGATGACACCACCCTGACCTTGCCCTTCACCTGGGGGTCGACCACCACCACGAGGTCACGGGCATCCGCCACAAATTTAATCACTTCGTGGATATCGGCATCCTTGAAATTGACCGTCCAGTTTTGAGCGATGGCTGAGGCTGACACAGCCATCAACAAACCCGCACCAATCAAGCGGCGTGTAGAACGTTGTAGTGACATCTAACGCTGTCCCTTTTGCTAGGGCGTGTCCATCGACACGCTAATATTAACTGAACCGCCATTGCGAAGCAGTTCTAAATCCACCATGCCGCTTTGCATCGCTGCCATGACCTGTGGAAGGGCTTCAGGCGTATTAAGCGGCATACCATTAACCGACACCAAAATATCGCCAGTCTGTAATCCTAACTGACTAAACTCTTTGCGCATCGAACCCGGCGCAAGGGTATACCCCACTAAGTCACCGTCTTGGTAGTGTGCGCCAATAGTCACGAGCTGAGTCATCGACGCGGGATCGCTGAGGACCTTTTGCTTTACCTCAGACAGCATCGTCGTGATTTCCTGATCATTGCTGTGGTCGACAAAGATATCTTGCGGCTCTTCAACCGGATCAACAGCCACCACTCTGGGCGCTGCAGCCACCTGACCCAAGGCCTTTTGGTCCGACTCGTAGAGGGCAATGTATTCATAGCGACCAGCATTGTCGACGATAATTCGATCTGACAGCACTTTCACCACCTTCACATTTCTCCCGACTGGCAATGTTTCACCGACAGAAAATTGCTGATGCTTGCCTTGTTGATCCACAATCACGCGTGACAATTTTTCATCGTCAGCGAGGATCACGCCAAGTAAGTTAACACGCAGACTAGACGCCACGGCTTCGGCTTCGGCTAACGACAAACTGGGCTGAATCGACGAATCGACCGAAGGAGAAGACGTACTCACGGAGGTACCGAACCAGGTGGCAGATGTTATCGCTTTTAGATCAATACTAGGCGAACGCGGCATATTCTCGGCGTTATGCATGCCAGTGGGTATGGCACTAGGCAGTGGCACGTCAAGTGGCAGCAATGTCCAACTGGTTTTCGCCAAGATATACACCACCCCCAACATGAGGACAGCGGTTAACCCTTGACGACTCCTGTCGCTTATTAACGATCGCAATAGGCGCTCATGATTGGCGTCGAGCGAAAATCCATTCTTCATTAACACGTCACAAACTTGGTGTTATCCAAGCAAATAATTATTAAAAACTGACAACTAATACCGCAAGAGCTTAGCAAAAAAGAGGCATTAAACGATACAAATGTTACGTAAATATTAAAGTACCGGATGCCAGAGGCTCAATCAGACATAAATTAGTTAAGTTACGTGAGTGTATCAGTCATTATCCGAGAAATCGCTAGACGCTTGCACCTCCTAAACGCATAATTTGACCGCCCTAACGAGAGGTCCTTGTCATGTTGTCATATCGACACAGCTTCCATGCTGGTAACCACGCCGATATTATCAAACACACCACACTTTGTTTGATTCTTGAGTCGTTCAACCAAAAGGACAAGCCGTATTTCTATGCGGATACCCACGCAGGCGCAGGCTGTTACTCTCTAGCCTCTGAACACGCTAAAGCCACCGGGGAATTTCAAGGCGGTATCGGCAAATTATGGCAGCTGCGCGATATACACCCCCTCCTAAGCCGTATGATGACCGTGGTCAAACAATACAATGGTGGCGGCCTGCGCTTTTATCCGGGCAGCCCGTTATTTGCTAAAGCCCTGATGCGGGAAAACGACAAGCTCACACTCAATGAAATCCATCCGAGCGATGCGCCACTGCTACAGCGCGAATTCAAAGGCGACAGCCGCGCGCATATCGAGGCCAGGGATGGATATAGTTTCTGCAAAGATAGGTTGCCGCCGACACCGCGTCGAGGCCTGATCCTCATGGACCCATCCTATGAACTCAAAGATGAATACCAGAAGCTTTTTACCTCTCTATCAGAGGGATTAAAGCGATGGGAAACAGGCACTTATGCCCTATGGTACCCCGTTGTGGAGCGCGGCAAAATCGACGACCTTGAACGCAAAATCAAGCGTCATGTTAAGAGGCCGACGCTGCAAGTAGAGCTAGCCATGCATCCCGACACAGAGGGATATGGCATGACAGCGTCTGGCATGATTGTGGTGAACCCTCCCTGGAAGCTCTTTGAGCAACTTGCCGAACTCCTTCCCTGGCTCGCGTCTCAGCTTGAGGCCGATGAACAGGCAGAGCAACGACTGCAATGGCTGATTGAAAGCGCTTAACGGTGAATTTCAGCGGCGAGAGCAAAGGCTAACTCTAACACCTGCTGAGCATTCAAGCGTGGATCACACTGCGTTGTGTAACACTGCGCCAAATCCTCTTCAGTCACGGTGTAGGCACCACCAACGCACTCGGTGACGTGGGCGCCGGTCATTTCCAAATGCACGCCACCTGGCACCGCTCCCGCACCTCGCAAAATGGAAAAGAAACTCATCACCTCAGCGCTTACCGCATCAAATGATCGGGTTTTCATACCATTGCTCGCCGATTTAGTATTGCCGTGCATGGGGTCGCAGGACCACACCACATTCAATCCTTCTCGCGTGACGGCCTCGACCAAACGCGGTAGTCCGTTTGCCACCTTGTCTGCCCCCATTCGACTAATCAAGGTTAAACGCCCGCCGTCATTTTCTGGATTTAGGGTACTGATCAATCGCAGTAACTCGTCATCACTGATGTTGTTACTAATTTTGACACCAATGGGATTCGCCACACCACGCAAAAACTCCACGTGGGCACCATCTAATTGTCGAGTGCGCTCACCAATCCACAACATGTGCGCAGAACCACAGTAATGACGTCCATCATCGGCGATCTGCAGCAAAGACTGCTCATAATTGAGCAGCAACGCTTCATGTGAAGTATACAGATGGGTCTCATGCAATGACGGTGTGTTGTCACTATTCACACCGCATACCCGCATAAATCTGAGCGCCCGCAGGATCTCTTGCGCCATACTTTGGTAGCGCACATTAATGGCGTTATCGGAGGCAAAATCTAAATTCCACTCGCTGACCTTTTGCAGATCCGCCAAGCCACCTTGAGAAAACGCGCGAACCAGATTCATGGTCGCGGTAGACTGATGATATGCCTGCAACATGCGCTGAGGATCAGGACGTCGCGATTCTGCGTTAAAGGCAATATCATTGATGATGTCGCCACGATAAGAGGGTAAGCGTACCCCTTTTCTTTCTTCAACGTCTGCCGAGCGAGGTTTGGCGAATTGCCCCGCCAGACGACTCACCTTAATGACAGGAACCGAACCGGCATAGGCCAGCACCACCGCCATCTGCATGAAAACCTTGTATAGATCGCGAATCCCCTCTGCACTGAATTGGCTAAACGACTCGGCGCAATCCCCCCCCTGCAAAAGAAACGCCTCACCACGACTCGCCTGACCCAATTGTTGACGCAACGCATCAATTTCTCCAATCGACACTAAGGGGGGCATCCCACCAAGACTGGCCTCCACACGGCGCAGCGCCACAGCATCGGGGTAGAGGGGTTGTTGCGCCGCCGGGCAATCGCGCCAACTGTCAGGTGTCCAAATTCGCATAATGATCTCCGTTTTCGCCATTGTAACGCCAAAATACCCATGGGTAATCCATCAATTTGCGCTAAAATAGCGGCATTGACCCATGGAGGGATACACTTATGCGACACTTCGCACTCGTTTCATGCTTAAGTGCCTTTTTGGCCGGCTGCGGCGGTGGTGGCACCACACAAACTACCCCCACGCCAAGACCTGATCCGGCACCCGTTGATACCGCCATATTAACGAGCACCGACAACACAGCACGCTTTGTTGAAGCCTATCGCGACGCGCTTACCAATGCCAGCCAAGTGCAGGTCTTGCGCATGGAAGCCACCATGGCGGCTGACAGCGCCTCAGCCACAGGCTTTACCACCACCTATACCCAAGAAGCCAATGTCGATGAACACGACGTGGTCAAATACGACGGTCAATACTTATATATTGCCCCTGCTGGGCACAGCGGCTGCTGCTTTGTGGCCACCGATGGCTTGGCTGTCGCAGCCGACATCGCGCCCCGTCCGGCGCCTAATGACAGCCGCGAAATTCGCATCCTTGCGACCACCCCGGACAATGCCAGCGCCCACGAAATCACAACACTGGCTGTGCCAGATAATCTGTATATTGAGGGGCTTTATCACCACGACAAGCGGCTAAGTACCATTGGCACCTCCGCCTGGTGGGGCACCTATGGCGATCAATTCACTCGCCTTGAGCCTTGGACCAATCAGTTCACTCAAGTGGATATTTATGACACCACCGCGATTCAATCACCCGCCAAAGTGGCAAGCATTGCCGTTGAAGGTAGCTTAGTTAATACCCGCAGAACGCAGGCCGGCATACACCTCATCACGCGCCACAGCCCCGTCATCGATGGCTATATTTATTATCCGAGCTCGGAGGCTGAAAAAGTCGCCAATCAGAGTTTGATCAGCGCCCTTAGCAGTGATGACCTGCTGCCCAAGGTTCAACGCAATGGAACAACCATTTCCGCCCCCCGTGTCTCTCAATGCTACTTTAACAATCCTAATAGCAATGCATATCGAGCATTTAACTATTTCCCCACGATAACCACGGTCACGACGATCAATCCTCTTGATGGCCTTATTAGTGACAGCTTTTGCTTCGTAGGCTATAGCGATGGTATTTATATCAATGAGGGCGACCTCGTCGTGACACAAAACTACTATGGCGAAGACAATGACAGCGGTGTATTTGTGCACCAATTTTCCTTAACCGGTGATAGTCATTACGAAGGCTCAGCACGACTTGACGGTCGCCTTTACCTCAGCGGCAACCAAGATTTCCGAATTAGCCGTCACGGTGACGTGCTGCGCTTAGTCACCAGTGAATGGACCAACGATAACGAAGATCGCCTAGACCACAGGCTTTATATGCTCAATGCCAATGCCTCAAACAAGACGCTGCAGACATTGGCGGTACTCCCTAATGCACAGCGCCCCGACGCCATTGGAAAACCCAACGAGGATCTTTATGGCGTGAGATTCCTCTCAGATCGCGCGTATCTCGTCACCTTTGAAAGAATAGATCCCTTATACGTGCTTGACCTGAGCAACCCCAGCGATCCCTTCATTGCGGGTAGTCTAGAGATTCCTGGCTTTTCAAATTTCCTACACCCGGTCACAGAGAGCCTATTACTTGGCCTTGGCCAGAGCGCGGAACGCAACGTCAAACTCGCCCTATTTGATGTCAGCGACATAGCAAATCCTGTGTTACGGCAGGAAGTGCTTGTCGGTGCCGAACTGAGCTGGACAAGTAGCGAAGCAGAATATGACCGTCACGCGTTTGCCTACCTAGCTGGCGAAGAGAATGATCGATTTGCTATACCCGTGGCGGGCTGGGATGACACAATCCAAAGACATAGGCAGCAACTGCACCTATTTAACATAGTTGGCAAGAACACACCGAGCACCGTCTACATTAACTCACCGGGCTTTTTAGAGGCCAATAATTTAGCGGACGGGGAATATCCCTCGCAGCGTAATCGCACGGTATTACACGACGATGCCGTTTATTTCATCAACGGCTCTAGGGTTTATTCAGCGTTTTGGCAATCCCCCATCAATCAATTGGGTCCCCAGTAACATGAGAAAAGCCCGCCTAAGCGGGCTTTTTATGGGCAGCACGTCCTGTGCTACGGGGATGAACATGGCGATTAAGCGTTCTCGACAAAGTTTACCTTAAGCCACCACTCATACTGGCTTACAAATGGCTCACGTGAAGCACGTCGCTCCTGTCCGACATAAGAAACATTGCAAGGCTTGCGGCGACATTCAAAAATACCGTTTATCATTTCAGGGTGAATATTTTCGGCGGTTTGTTTGCTACGCGCTTGCATGGTGATCACTCCTGTCGTCATGCCTTTCTGCTTAATTGAGTACCTATCATAGAGAATTTCTCCTCTGCATGTTGTGAGATTGTTCACAAAACAAACATCGTAGAAATGGTTTATCCCGAGGGCGAAATCAGCAATAAGGAAGGAAAAGGAGGCCGTGTAGGCACAGTCATAGGCTAAAAAAAAGGGAGCTTACGCTCCCTGAAACATCGGTCTTAGTGTTAAACGTTGGCGAACTGATTCATCGTGTTATCTTTACCCGCGGCCTTCAGCGCTGCTTCACCAGCAAAGTACTCTTTGTGATCATCACCCATATCAGAACCGGCCATGTTTTGATGCTTCACGCAGGCAATACTCTGACGAATTTCCTTGCGCTGGACACCTTCTACGTAGCCTAACATGCCCTCTTCACCGAAATATGCTTTGGCCAAGTTATCCGTTGACAGTGCTGCCGTGTGGTAGGTGGGCAATGTAATTAAGTGATGGAAGATACCTGCTTCGCGCGCCGCATCCGCCTGGAAGGTACGGATACGTTGGTCAGCCTCAATGGCCAACTCGGTGGTATCGTAATCGGCACTCATTAACTTAGCACGATCATAGGCCGATACATCTTTACCTTGCTCTGCCCAAGCATCAAACACTTGTTGACGGAAATTAAGCGTCCAGTTGAACGATGGGCTGTTGTTATATACCAATTTAGCATTGGGAATGACATCGCGAATACGGTTGACCATGCCTGCAATTTGCCCAATGTGGGGTTTTTCAGTTTCGATCCACAGTAAGTCAGCGCCATTTTGTAATGAGGTAATGCAATCCAACACACAGCGATCCTCACCGGTACCTTTACGGAACTGGAATAAATTTGAAGGCAAACGCTTGGGTCGCAGCAACTTACCCTCGCGATTTATTACGACATCGCCATTTTGTAACTGGCCTGCGTCAATCTCTTCACAATCCAAGAAGCTATTGTACAAATCTCCTAAATCACCTGGCTGCTTAGTCACGGCAATTTGCTTTGTTAAACCTGCACCCAATGAATCGGTGCGGGCAACAATCACCCCGTTATCAATACCCAGCTCCAAAAAGGCATAACGTACAGCTCTAATTTTGGCCAAGAAATCTTCATGGGGAACAGTGACTTTACCGTCTTGGTGGCCGCATTGCTTCTCGTCGGATACTTGGTTTTCAATTTGAATACAGCAAGCACCCGCTTCGATCATTTTTTTCGCTAGCAAATAGGTAGCTTCAGCATTTCCAAAGCCAGCATCAATATCTGCAATAATCGGCACAACGTGGGTTTTAAAATTGTCTATTTGATTAATAATGGCTTTCTCTGTCACCTGATCACCCGCATCGCGCGCTGCATCAAGTGCACGAAACAAACCACCCAGTTCACGTGCATCTGCCTGTCGCAAAAAGGTATAGAGCTCTTCAATCAATGCAGGCACGGAAGTTTTTTCATGCATTGATTGGTCTGGCAATGGACCAAACTCACTGCGCAGGGCAGCGACCATCCAACCAGATAAATAGAGATATTTTTGACGCGTTTCACCATTGAAATGTTTTTTGATCGCAATCATTTTTTGCTGACCAATAAATCCATGCCAGCATCCTAGAGATTGTGTGTATTTCGAGCTATCCGCATCGTAGGCAGCCATATCAGCACGCATGATATCAGCGGTGTATTGTGCGACTTCTAAACCCGTTTGAAAGCGGTTTTGCATGCGCATACGTGCAACAGACTCAGCATTGATCGACTGCCATGGGCTACCATTCTGAGTAATTAATTGCGCCGCTTTTTGTATCTCTTGTTGATATGTCATGGTGATATCCTCGCCGTTGTTGACTGTTTCCTTTTTTTGCGCAGTGCCTGAAGCCAAACGCTTGATAGAATTCATACTAGGCCCGACCATTTAATAAATGAAATTTATATATTTTATTGCAGCCATTTTTTTAAATGATAAAGCTTCTGCCCGCATTATTTTTCCTGTGAATGGAATAAATCAAAAGGATAAATTAGCTCTATTCAATGAGCTCTCCTACTATTGATGACGATTCATTCACGGCCAGGAGATCTCACATGACAACCCGCACCCACATCGCAGGCCTACAGGTTGATACTTCGCTCTACAACCTAGTCGAGCACCATATTGCACCCGGCACGGGCATTCAAACGGGAGATTTCTGGCAAGCCTTTGCCACCATTTTGGCTGAATTAGCGCCCCGTAACCGAGCGCTTCTTGCCTTTAGAGATACCTTGCAACAACAAATCGACGCCTACCACGTGGCGAGACAAGGTCAGCCTCACGATGCCAATGACTACAAAAATTTCTTAACCTCTATTGGCTATCTCACGCCAGATTGTGGCGATGTGGCGATTACGACGACCAATGTCGACAGCGAGATTACTCATCAAGCGGGACCGCAGCTGGTGGTCCCGGTTAAAAATGCTCGTTTTGCTCTGAATGCAGCGAATGCACGCTGGGGTAGTCTGTATGACGCACTTTATGGAACAGATGCGATCGACGAGGATAACGGCGCTGACAAAACCAAGGACTACAACCCGGTACGCGGACAACGCGTGATCGATTTTGCAAAACGCCATCTGGATAACGTCGCCCCGCTTCAGACGGGTAGCCACGCCGACGTTCTGCAATACTCGATTGAAGCAGGCACGCTTCAGGCCGATCTTGGCAATGACAGAAAAACCACACTGCTAAATGGCGCACAACTGCGTGGCTATCGCGGCACTGCTCATTACCCAAGTGCCATATTATTACGTCAACACGGCCTGCACATCGAGGTCCAAATTGACCGGCAGCACCCAATTGGTCGCGCCGACAAAGCGGGTGTCAAGGACCTTCTACTCGAGGCTGCCATCACGACTATTATGGATTGTGAAGACTCCGTAGCGGCCGTTGATGCGGAGGACAAGGTCGAAGTGTATGCCAACTGGACAGGACTGATGAAAGGCGATCTAGAAGATAGCTTCGCCAAAGGCGACCAGATTGTAAGCCGCAAACTCGCCTCTGATCGAGGCTACACAGGCCTCGATGGCAGCGAGCTGACACTCCACGGCCGCAGCCTATTATTTGTTCGCAATGTTGGCCACTTAATGACCAACGATGCCATTTTAGATAGCGATGGGCATGAAGTCCCCGAAGGCATTATGGACTGCATGATCACCTGTCTCGCTGCACTTCACGACATACAAGGTAACGGTATACACCGCAATAGCCGGACAGGCAGCATCTATATTGTGAAGCCCAAAA
Organism: Pseudomonadales bacterium; assembly: GCA_035458985.1. Classification (GTDB taxonomy): domain Bacteria; phylum Pseudomonadota; class Gammaproteobacteria; order Pseudomonadales; family JAHEIH01; genus JAHEIH01. The sequence goes on along the minus strand of DATHYR010000114.1, from coordinate 25,900 downwards.
TGCACGGCCCTGATGAAGTCGCCTTCACAGACACCCTGTTTAGCCGGGTCGAAGATGCCCTTGGTTTAGCACGCCATACCATCAAAATGGGTATTATGGACGAAGAGCGCCGAACGACTGTCAATCTCAAACAATGTATTCACGCCGCCAAAGACCGCGTCGTTTTTATTAATACGGGCTTCCTTGATCGCACCGGTGATGAAATTCACACTAGCATGCTAGCGGGGCCCATGCTACCTAAAGCCGAAATGAAAAAAGCGACCTGGATTGGCGCTTATGAAAACTGGAACGTTGATACTGGCCTAGCCTGTGGCCTGCAAGGCAAGGCCCAAATTGGTAAAGGCATGTGGGCCATGCCAGACGAAATGGCGGCCATGCTGGAACAAAAAATAGCCCATCCAAAGGCGGGCGCCAATACCGCTTGGGTACCTTCGCCAAATGGCGCTACCCTGCATGCCTTGCACTACCATGAAATTGACGTGTTTAGCCTGCAAAACACCATGAAAAACGCGATGCGCGCTAGCGTCGATGAAATTTTACGCATTCCATTACTAGAAGAGCCATCACTGCTAGATGCCACGACGATTCAACACGAGCTCGATAACAACGCCCAGGGTATTCTTGGCTACGTTGTCAGATGGATCGATCAAGGTATTGGTTGCTCAAAAGTCCCGGATATCAACAATGTCGGTCTGATGGAAGATAGAGCCACACTGCGCATCTCTAGCCAGCATATTTGTAATTGGCTACATCATGGTATTTGCAGCAAACAACAAGTATTGGATACCTTACTCAGAATGGCAGCGGTCGTTGACCAACAAAACGCGGCTGACCCCAATTATTGCGCAATGGCTGTAAATCCAGAACAGAGTATTGCCTTCAAGGCTGCGTGTGCACTGGTATTTGATGGCGAGACACAGCCCAATGGCTACACCGAGCCCCTTTTGCATGCCTACCGTCGACAAGCGAAAGCGCATCAGCACGCCTCGCGCCAAGTGGCTTAACAAAGTGGGCGCCTATGCGCCCATGGCTACGCCTGAGTTAACGAGGCAAACAGTGCGTTAAAGCCTTCGGCACCTTGCTCTTCCCAGGTTTTTAATGCTGCCGTACCTATAATGGCGATATCAGCAAAGTCTTTCAAAAAATTGATATCTTCGCGACTACTAATACCAAACCCTACGGCGACTGGAACATCGGTGTGCTGACGGACCCGGTTTACCAAAGCACTCACATCATCACCCATCTGTGTTTTCGAACCTGTGACCCCTTTGCGAGCCACAACATACACAAACCCAGACGCTGCTTTGGCTAACTGCGCCATACGTTCATCGCTGGTGGTCGGCGTCATCAAAATAATGGGCGAAATGCCTTCACGTTCGGCTACCGCGTAGAGCTCACCCGCCTCTTCAATGGGTAGGTCAGGGATGATAAAGCCCACACCCCCGGCCTGTTTCAAACGCGCGACGAATCGCTCTTCGCCCATCTTAAAAACAGTATTGTAATAACCCATCATCAAGACTTTAAAGGGAAACGACGCACTGACCCGAGCCATAAAGTCAAAACATTGATCAACCGTCGTTCCCGCTTTTAGCGACAACTCATTGGCGCGCACAAACAAAGGACCATCAGCACTGGGCTCCGAAAACGGAAACTGTAATTCAACGACGTCGACACCATTGGCTGCCATGATCTCTAATTCGCGCCAATTATCTTCAAAAGAGGGGTAACCACATACAACGTGAGCCATGATTTGCATGGGTTTATCGCCACGACTCGTCGCTAAATAATCACGCAAACTCATGACATTTTCTCCTCGGCATATTGGGCAGCTTTTTGAGAAATAAAGTGTTTCCACTTTTCATCACCCAGAGCATCGGCCACCGTGAAGATGTCTTTGTCACCACGTCCAGACATATTGATCAAGACGATCTCATCTTTGCGCATAGTGGCTGCTTCTTGGAGGGCTTTGGCAAAACCATGAGTAGACTCTAAGGCAGGAATCAATCCCTCCGTCGACATCACCAGGCGAAGCGCATCGCGCACTTCATCATCGGTGGCTGCTTCAAAACGCACCCTACCCTGTTCCCACAAATAGGCCATGATGGGATTGACACCAATGTAATCCAAACCCGCGGCAATTGAATGGGTTTCGTTCATGTTGCCTTGTTCATTTTGTAAGAAATAGGTCTTATATCCTTGTGCCACCCCGAGGCTAGCATCGGTATAGGCCAGTCGCGAGGCGTGCTGATGTGAGCCAGGCCCGTGCCCACCGGCTTCACAACCCACCAACTCGACATCGTCATCTAAAAAGCCTTGGAACAAACCCATGGCATTAGAGCCACCGCCCACACAGGCAAAAACGCGATCTGGTAGCCTGCCGGTCTGAGCAAGCATTTGCTCGCGGGCCTCCATGCCAACAATCGACTGAAACCAGCTTACCATCTCAGGAAAAGGGTGCGGACCACACGCGGTGCCAAGCACATAGTGCGTATCCGCCATGTTGGTCACCCAATCACGCATTGCCTCGTTAATGGCATCTTTTAACGTTTGCTGTCCATCGGTGACAGATACCACCTGTGCACCTAAATTTTCCATCCAAAACACATTTGGGCGTTGACGAGCAACATCCACTGCGCCCATGTAAATAGTGCAATCAAAACCAAATTTTGCAGCCATGGTCGCTGTCGCGAATCCGTGCTGACCTGCACCGGTCTCGGCAATGACACGCTTTTTGCCTAAGCGCTTACAAAGCAAACCCTGCCCAATGACATTATTCACCTTATGAGAACCGGTATGATTAAGGTCCTCGCGCTTAACGTAAATTTGCGCACCACCAAGCTGTGCCGATAGATTAGGCAAGTAGGTAACCGGCGTAGGGCGTCCAGAATAGTTTTGCATCAATTCTACATATTCACGCCAAAAAGAGGGGTCATTTTTGCACTCGCGAAAACAGGCCTTTAGCTCTTCAATCGTGGCATGAAGAATCTCAGGCAAAAATGTCCCGCCAAATTTGCCGTAGTAACCTTCGCGGCCCTCTGCAAAATCAAATAAACCCATAATATCTCTCTCTTCGCGTCGAACGTTTCGCTGAAAACCCGCTATCTTAGCGGCCTGGGCGCTTAGTCACAAGCCATTACTGCATTTGATCCAAGATGTCAGAAGTTACCGTAACTCAGCGGCATGTTTGTCATTTTTCTTGACCCATTTCTTTCCAAAAAATCATATCTCAACTATTTTTAAACATTATTACATCGAAGACACGTTCTCGGAAACGTCATGCCAAAACGCTATAAATACATCGCGCCGCAATATCAGCACTCAAATGGCTGGTCTAGCTTACTCACCCGTACAAAATTTTGGACAATTTTCGCACTACTTTCGCTGTTCACGTTTATTCCCTTTGGCTTTTATGTCACCAACCAAAACGACAAATTAAAAGAGTCTTACGTTGAAGCATCAAAAATAGCCCTAGATACAAAAATTGCCTCGGTGAATCAACTCTTTACCAATATGGGCGGCGCCATCAATGTCATGAGTAATCTTCCAGATCTTGTGTCTGCGTTAGACACCGGGCAAGCTATTAAACCAGATACCGTAGAATTCCTCTCTGAACTGTTGCTAACCTTCAAGCGGTTTGACCAAATTGCCATTCTCAACGCCAATGGCGGTTATCACTTTTTAGTGTACAAAGAATTAGGGCAAGGGGTGGTCGTTCCCAAAGCCGAGCTAGGACAATTTCCACAGCAAGATTTTTTTGAAACCGTTCGCGCTGGACGTGATAACTACGCCTATGTCAGTTCCTTTGTGTTTGAACGAAAAGCCAATGTCAGTGGCAACATCACACCAAACTTCTATATGAGCATGCCAATCTTCAATGATTCGGGCAATTTTATAGGGGCTATTGCATTAAAAATAGCCACCGATATGCGCTACCAACGTATCGCCAACGATGTCACGCCCATCGCCTCTATTAAACACATGGATATTTTTAATGGCGACTGGTTCAGCAACGACCTAAACCCATCGCTGGCATTGCTAGGGGGAAGGGAAATGACCGGTCGTAATGTTGAGAATGACGACCCCACTCTCTGGCGTGAATTTTCAACACATAAGATGGGAACGTATAGCAATAGCGACGGCATTTATACCTACGCAGCGACTATGCCATTGGCGCTCGATGGGCGTTCGAACGGAATTTGGCGATTTGACCCATCACAACTCAGTAATTATCAATATATTTTCGTCAATCTGACCCGTTGGGAAGACATTTACAGCAACGCACCATTTGAAACGCAACTTGCGATCGGTTTAATGCTACTCATTATTGTGGTATTCGTTTCTTTCGTTGCCGCTACCCGCAGTGAAAACACCCAGTTTATCCGAGAAAAAAGCCAACAACTCGAAGACCTTTTTCAGCTGAATGACGCTATTATCGATAATTTAGGTGCGGCTTTGATTGGTATTAACCAGCAAGGGATTATCACGCGCTTTTCCCGTCATGCAGAAACCCTTTTTGGCTATCAAGCGGAGGATGTCGAGGGCAGTAACGTCAAAATTCTCATGCGCGCTGACATTGCCGCTAAACACGACAGTTACCTCAGCGATTATGTCAAAGATACTCAGGCGGGCATGGCCAAAATTCAGTCCATCCTAGGCCAGACACGCGTACTCATCGCCAAGGCGAAAGACGGCAAAGAATTTCCCGTGGAAATTGTGGTCACCAAGGTCCCTTTCGGGAACACCTACCGATTTATAGGATTAATTACCGATATCAGCGAGCGCTTGTCCCTGCAAGATGAAATAAAAGAGGCCTTAAAAAACGCCAAAGAGGCGAGCGAACATAAGTCAGCCTTTTTAGCACGTATGAGTCATGAAATTCGTACCCCAATGAACGGCATTTACGGGACCTTGCAGCTTCTCAGATCGCGCCTGCGGCATTCAGAGCACCACGATCTTATCGAAAAATCGATTTATTCTTGTAAAACCTTACTTACCATCATCAATGACATCTTGGATATTTCAAAAATTGAAGCCAACAAAATTGACTTGGAAGAGGTGCCTTTTAATTTCATTGGTATTGTGAACGAAGTCGTTAGCGACATTAAAGATTTAGCCGAACAAAAAGGACTCACCATTGACATTGAAGGAATGAACAACTTTCACGACGGTTGGCTAGGCGATCCCACGCGAATTAAGCAGATCTTGCTTAACCTTTGCAGCAATGCGCTTAAGTTTACCAACCAAGGCAAGATTGTGATTAATTTCTCCAATGCCAATGCCAGCGGACTCATATTTCAAGTGCAAGATACTGGTATTGGTATGAATCCAGAACAGGCCGCGCGGATTTTTACCCCCTTCGAACAAGCCGATAAAAGTATCACGCGGCGGTTCGGTGGCACGGGGCTTGGCATGTCTATCTGCTATGAGTTAAGTCGACTCATGAAAGGCAGTATTAGCGTACAAAGCGAGGAAGGCGAAGGTACAACGTTTACCGTGAAACTTCCGCTCAAGCATATTGCGGTAACGCCGGATCAAGACCATACCTACTCAGAAGTCCCCGATCTCAAGGGGCATAAAATATTATTAGTTGAGGATAATGTGGTCAACCAGACCGTATTTGAAGCGATGCTCAACGACACAATGGCTGAACTTCAAATTGCCAACGATGGTTTGGAAGCGCTAGATATTTTGCGTAATTTCGAACCCGAATTAATTTTCATGGACATTCAAATGCCAAATATGGATGGTATGGAATGTTGTAAGAAAATTAAGGCCGATGATCCTCTGATACCCGTCGTTGCCTTAACAGCGAATGTCATGACATCCGATCTGAGAGAGTATAGAAAACAAGGGTTTGACGACTTCATGCCAAAACCCTTTGAAATTAGTAAACTTTACAGCCTACTCAATAAATACCTAGATACCCGCAAGCTGCGTAAACGAAGAAGTTAATTGAGGCAGGAATCAACCACTAAAGTAAGCTCATCAAACGTAGCAGATTTGAGTGCTACACCGTTTGCCCCAAGCTCTTTCATAATGGGCAAATAAAATGCCCCGTCGCCTGACACAATGACAACAGGTATTTTAGGATATTTATTACGAACTTCTAACAACGTCTCCGCACCTTCTTGCTGGGGCATAAAAATATCTAAAACCACCAAATCTGGATTAAAGTCTGCAATACCTTCAAGGGCAAATTTGCCATCTTCCACACAGTGGGTTTCGTATCCTGCATTTCCCAAACGGCTTGCCATCAACTGGCGATCATCGGGGTTGTCATCAACGATTAAAATTTTTGTCATAACGGGTCTTCTTGTTTGCAACTCGTTGCATTGTATGTATGGCGGAATTATTGACAACCCTACGCTGGGTGCCGATGTCTAATTTTACAAATCTGTTACTTTATTCCATGGCAGCTATTAGCGCTGTTACAACCGCAGAAAAATCACTACTTTTTTCGGCAACGGCAAAAGCCCCTAGATGCGACATCATGGGCAAATATTCCTTACCCACTCCGGACATCACCACCACAGGTAAATTGGGATAGTCGCGGTGAATACTTTGCAAGGTCTCCGCACCTTCTGCCTCTGGCATAATCAAATCCAATGCTACCGCATCGTATTTCGTCTCGGATAACGCCTTCAATGTATAGCGACCATTTGGCAATTCATCAAAACTAAAGCCTAGGCTTTCCAACCTACAACCCAATAAAAAACGATCATTATCATCATCATCAATAATCAAAATATGCGCCAATGCGAGCCTCCTTTCTCAAATTGAACATAACACCTGTGCAGTAGCGGTAGATTAAGTACAATTATAGATCATTTTTTTTAACGTAATCGTGACTATGTGGCATCAAATTGAACTGCAACTTCCCCCCATGTGCCGTGGCTTTCACCTCATTACTGAACATGTCGTTAGGGCTTGTCCGCACATTCATCAATACCGTTTTGGCCTGCTTAACATTTTCATCAAACATACATCCGCCTCTTTGTGTATCAATGAAAACGCCGATCCTACAGTGAGGCAAGACTTCGAGGCGTATTTCAATCATAGCGTACCCGACAACACCTCTTTTTTTGAGCACACCGATGAAGGCCCAGATGACATGCCTGCTCACCTAAAATCCAGTCTACTTGGGTGTAGCGTGACTATTCCCATCACCGATGGCAGGCTTAATCTTGGCACGTGGCAAGGTATCTATCTGGGTGAACACCGTAACTTTGCCCAAGGCCGACACCTTGTCATTACTCTTAACGGTCGATAACTTTATGGTAACTAATTGAAGCGATTGGTAATAAGACTATTTGGCGATAACAGCCGCATGATTGTGGGTTTTCGATAATTAGTAACAACCCAGTAACTAGTCTAACTAGCCACCGAGTGACTGATTGTTTCCGGCGTAACGAGACTCACAATCTGCCAATCTGACTTAGGCTTAAAATTAGATTGCGTAGTATATAAGAGGAGCCGCCCTTCTTTATTGACGACAAACAACCTAACCGCACGATCACCATACGTTGCTTCGTAATCCTCTTCCGTAAAGTTATCCGAGAGCCTTGTCGTTTTAATGACGGCTCCTTTTGACACCATACTGGCTAGACGCGCATACGTGACGCCGCTTCCAAACAGATTGAGTCGCTTCGCATAGTCCTCCGATACTTGATGGCTCGCACGCTGCTCATGCTCATTATTCGACAACGCAAAGACACATTCTTTGCCTAAGTAGCCTTGAAAATGGTAGGTGACCATCGGATTGATTTGTTTATAAGGAGATATGACTAACACCCTACCCAGCTGTTCCAAATCTAATGAAGTGGCGGCATGATGCGACATCGGGTTGCCAAAATACGTTGGAATTCCCTCCATACGTGCACTGGAAATCGACGACCAGTTGGTATCAGCAACGCGCACTGGCACTTTGTGTGCCATCATTTCAGTAGCTAACATACGTGCAAAATCGTTACCGCCAAAAATCAAAATCCCAATCGGCGGCGGAGAGCGCTCACCAAGCCACTTGGCGATAGTGGCCGATGTCAAACTTTGGAGAACGACGGTCACCACAATCACCAAGAAGACCAGTGGTACCAATACCGCCGCCTCTTGGTATCCTTGCGATTCCATTTGCAGTGCAAATAATGCTGAGACAGCGGCAGCCACAATGCCCCGCGGGGCAATCCAACTCAGCAAAGCGACTTCTTGCCAACGCAGTCCTGTACCCCAAGAAGACACCCATACCGAAAGCGGACGCGACACAAACAAAATAACAAGCATAAGCACCACCACACCCGTCCCTAGCTCGACAATACTCGCCAACTCAATGCGTGTAGCCAGCAAAATAAACAGGGCGGAGATCAAAAGCACACTCAAGGTTTCTTTGAACTCTAAAATATCGTCGACATCCACATCACGCATATTGGTCAATATCATTCCGGCGACAGTGACCGTTAAGAGCCCAGACTCGTGTGCCAACGCGTTCGATATCGCAAAAGCGGCAAGTATGATCGTCAGCACAGCAGTATTAACCAGATAGTGTGGTAACAAGTTTTTTCTAAGTGTGATCCCTAAGCCATAACCGACGAGTGAACCAATAGCGAGACCTGACGCTAATGCCATGCCAAAGGCACTCAGTGTATGCTGAATGGCATCTTGGCTTGCCACAACGAATTCAAACACCAATACCGCTAGCAAGGCGCCAATCGGGTCAATAATGATACCCTCCCAACGAAGGATATTGGCAATCCGTGCTGACGGGCGAATCGTCCTCAGCATGGGCATAATGACGGTTGGCCCTGTGACCGTCACTAGGGCACCAAACAAAAACGCAATCTGCCAGCTTAAGCCAAGCGCCGCCTCAGCTGCCAGCGTCACGGTTATCCATGTCACCATAGCACCGACAGAACAAAGATTTCGCACCATGGCGCCGTGCCCCGAAAGATCTTTTAGCCGCAACGTCAAGGCGCCTTCAAATAAGATAATGGCCACCGATAAAGACACAATCGGGAAAAGTAAATCGCCAAACATGGCATCGGCATCCAACACACCGAATATTGGCCCCACGAGAATACCTGTTACTAATAGCGGTAATATGGCGGGGATTTTCATGCGATACGCGAGGTATTGGCAAACAATGGAGAGTGTACCGACCATGACAAGCTGCAAGGTTAAATCATTCAAAACATCATTCCATAGAGGATTTACCCAGACTATAGAACACGCTTGCTATGGTGCAGGATTTTTCTTCATGACGTGTAAACTTTACACGCGCTCAAGATGAACGACGTGGGAATATTTGATGCGAACGAGTGGGTTGACGCCGACCCCTAACCTACGTAGTAAATGAGCTGACCGGCACAAGGTTGATCATCATCAACCACCGCGGGCAGATAAGGACGAGGATTTAATACCACAAGCTCGGCTGCACCATAAGGATCAAAATCAGGGTGTTCAGCATACAGCCCCTCTTGATCAGAAATGGTACTTAAACCCCAGCACCCGATGAGTCTCACTAATCCTTCACGATCTTGGCTGTTGTGTAATACGTCTAGACGGCCATCCAGCGGCCTAACATACACCGCCCAATGCTCTCTATCTTGACGCATAGCGCGTGCAAAGGCGGTCTCCAACTCATCAAGCAGCACATGTTTTTCTATGAAAATCGCACTCACGCTTGGGCTCTCCATAAATAAGCCGCGCATCTTGGCACAGCCTAAGGCAGCAAAGCAAACCCTCCCAACACCCACAGAGGCGTCCCCTATCGACGAACTGGTGTTAATATAAGATTTTTTTCGGAATCACCTTGTGATCAACATCCAACATCTCACGCACAAATATCTTCACATCCATTCATGGCAAGTCAAGCAAGGTGAATCATGGTGCATTTTAGGGCGCAATGGTTCAGGCAAACAATGGCTCACCGCGCTGTTGGCCGGAGAACTTACAGAGGTCACCGCACACACCCTTCATCTTCCTAAGCCAGCGCGGGTAGAGATCGTTTCTTTTGAGCGACAGCAGCAACTGTTTGAACATGAATTGGCCATCGATGAATCCGACCTAACCGATCGCATTGAATATGGCACACCGGTCAAAGCGTTTTTCCCTGCCAATCAACTCGATCATCCCCTCATTGACCAATTGGACATGCGGCACAAACTTGAGACGGGGTATCGTCAGCTGAGTACCGGTGAGAGTCGCAAAGTTTTGATCATACAGGCAGTACTTAACGGCGCCGAGTTGCTGCTGTGCGAAAACCCTTTTGACAGCCTAGATCTTAATTCTTGTAACACATTGTCTTCTGCACTTGGCCACATTGCCGAGCACATTAATGTCGTGCTGTCGCTCAATAATGTGCAGGACATTCCGTCCTGGTGTCAGCAGATTGCCGTGGTTGAACAAGGAGAACTTAACATCCTGGGTCGTCAGCCCAGCGATGATGTCACGGAAGCGTTGAATGCACTCTTCGATACCCGTCAATTAACCTGCCAGGATTGGCCTTCCCCGCCCTTTCCACTGGCACACTTTAAGCTCGACGCCCTGGTAGAACTTAACCATCTTCATGTGCAATTCGGCGACAATGTAGTGTTTAACAATTACAACCTAAGGATTGAACCGCTGCAGCACACGCTGGTGACAGGTGGCAATGGTTCTGGCAAGTCGACCCTTATGCAACTCATCACAGGGGATTGCCCCTTGTGCTACAGCAATGATGTGGTGATCTTTGGCCATCGTCGCGGCAGCGGGGAATCTATTTGGGATATCAAACGCCACATTGGCATTGTTAGTGCTGAACTTCATCGCAACTATCGCGTGAGATGTGATGTGTTAAGCGTGGTATGTTCGGGCTATTTTGATTCTATCGGCGTCTATCAGCAGCCTGACAGCATTCAAATAAACCATGCACGCCATTGGCTTAAAATGGTGGGGATAGAGAACCTGGCTCAGCAGGCCTTCCATAAATGCAGTTATGGCGAACAACGCCTTGCTCTTATTGCTAGAGCCCTCGTCAAGTCGCCGCTACTGCTGATTTTGGATGAACCCACACAGGGTTTGGACAGTCTGAATCGCTTACGTGTTTTGAATTTTATTGAACGCATGGCCTCCTTCCAACACAGCACGATTGTCTTGGTCAGTCACCGTCTTGACGAACAGCTAAGCCTGTTCAAACAACATATCGACCTAAATCAAAAATAGCGGTTATCCACGTCCCAATTCAACCGCAAGGCTACCTGCTCGCTCGGCCTGGCGGTCTTTAATGATCTGGCGCGTGGTAGGGATACATTTGCCACAACAATTACCTAGTGAAAACTCTCGATTTAAATCCCTGACACTGGCAGCCCCAGCATCGACAGCAGCGCGAATTTTTCCATCGGTTACAGCATTGCAAATACACACAAACACGGCAGCACCTCTCACTAACGATAAAAAGAATAATAATGATTCTCATTTAGATATGCAAGAAAAAGTTGAATCTTCGATCATCCATGCTTTAATAAGGTCATAACGCAATTGGAGTAGCAAACATGAAAGGCGACAGCGACGTCCTTAAAATCTTAAACAAGATACTGACCAGCGAACTCACGTCCATTAATCAATATTTTCTTCATGCTCGCATGTTCAAAAATTGGGGCTTGGAAAAACTCAATGAAAAAGCCTATAAAAAGTCGATAAAGGATATGAAACAGTCCGATGACTTAATTGAACGGATTCTTTTCCTAGAAGGTCTCCCTAACCTGCAGCATTTAGATCGCCTTCGCATTGGTGAACACACCGCTGAGATGCTCGCGTGCGACATGGCTTTTGAACATGATCAACTCCAGTTATTGCGACAAGCCATTCAATTATGTGAAGAAAAAGCAGATTTTGTGAGTCGAGACCTGTTGGTAGAGATTCTGGAAGACGAGGAAAACTACCTCGATTGGTTAGAAACACAACACTATTTAATCGAAAATACCGGCTTAGAAAACTACCTTCAAAGCCAGATATAGAGAGGTCAAACATGAAGGGTCACACTGAAGTTATTGCCGGTCTGAACAGTCTACTCGCCATGGAATTGGCGGCCATGGATCAGTATTTCATCCATTCACGCATGTACGATGACTGGGGTCTCCGTAAGTTATTTGAACGCATCGACCACGAATTCGATGATGAAAAAGGTCATGCGGCAGCCATCATCGAGCGCATTTTGTTTCTAGAAGGTACGCCGGATATGGTTACCCGCGAAGGCGTTGAGATAGGCAGTACCGTACCCGAGATGCTCAAAAGCGACCTGCGCATTGAATACGCGGTTGGTCAGCGTCTGAAAGAGGTGATGGCGATTTGTGAACGCCACCAGGACTTCCACACGCGAGCCATCTTGGAGACGTTACTTGACGATACTGAAATGGACCATGCCTGGTGGCTTGAAAAACAACTAGGGCTAATCGACAAAATAGGTCTACCTAACTACCTCCAGTCGCAAATGTAGCTAGCCACCGTGCAAGAGACGATTCTTAGTTTCTGGTTTGAAGAACTTAGCCCGCAGCAGTGGTTTACCAAGAGCGACGCGACTGACCAAAAGATCGCGGCAAGGTTTTCATCCATTCACCATGCCGCTTCCCAAGGTGAATGTTACCAATGGCGTGATCAAGCGCTCGGAAGGCTGGCAGAAATTATTGTGTTAGACCAGTTCTCAAGAAATATCTACCGAGATCATCCCAGTGCCTTTGCGTCGGACGCCATGGCATTAGCATTAGCCCAAGAAGCTGTGTGGCTAGGCGTTGATCAAGATGTATCTGTGCAGCAAAGGGCCTTTTTTTATATGCCATACATGCATAGCGAATCACCACTCATCCACCAACAAGCGATGCAGTTATTTAATCAGCCTGGCATGGAAAATAATCTCGCGTTTGAAATACGCCACAAAGAGATCATCGATCGATTTGGTCGTTACCCGCACAGAAATGCCATTTTGGGCCGCATCAGCAGTCAACAGGAAGAGGCATTCCTTAGTCAACCCAATGCCAGCTTTTAAACATACTTACATGTACGCTTGAAATTCTTTGCCATCAAGCACCGCAGCGGTCCCAAAATCCCTAGGATGTTCAGCCACATCACGGGGTGCCGCCTGGTAAAGTTCGACTTTAACAATGTAAGGCGCATGTCGCGCCATCAAAGGATGCACAGCAAGTCGTCTAAGCGCATCCGTGGTTGTCCGGGCCTCTACCGCCGCCGTAAATTGACTCCCGACGTCTTGCAACCAGTAAATCGCCAAATAGGGCTTCAGACGATGCGCCCGCGTCGCTAAAGAGATCACTTCGCCCATTGCTTCCTCCATGACATGGAATATCTTGTATAAAGAATAGCCAATTTCACGAAGTTGTCACTAGGACGGTGGCTGTTAAATTAAGCCCTTGTCAGCAAACTTTTACAGCGCGCACTGCATTCACGTACTACGTTGTAAATGAAGGTTTTATTTTAATAACTGGGAAATTGTTCCGCATGGACGCCGCACCCTCTATTCCAAGACCGAGTACGCTTAAAGATGATTTAAGCGCCGGTCTTGTTACCGCGATCGCATCAACACCTCAGGTGGTGGCCTATGGGCTTATTGCACTTTCCCCTTTGGGCGCTGATGGCGTCGCCCTGGGTGTCACTGCCAGTATTGGTTGCGCCTTATTGTTTGGTTTTTTTAACGGTCTGTTAGGCAGCAATGCCTTTATGATGGCAGGACCCTGCGCACTTACTGCCGTGGTGGTAGCCACCACGCTTGATACTGCACTTGGGAGAGGGCTAACTCAAGAGCAATCCCTCACTGTCGCTTTCCTCACCATTGCCTTTAGTGGCGCGTGGCAATGGCTCGGAGGAAAGCTCCAACTGGGACGGCTAGTCTCTTTCGTACCTGTACCCGTGCTGTCAGGCTTTGTGAATGCCTCTGCCCTGCTCGTTATCATTAATGCACTACCGAATATATTAGGGCTTGGACAGTACCGATTGTTTGAAATCCTCAGTCATCATCTTGGGACCATCAATGCTTGGGCGTTATTCATTGGTCTCATCACGATTTTGCTCACAAGCCTTCCTGCGATCGTCGCCTGGCTTCCCAGTGCGTTGACCGCGCTCATGATCGGCACAAGCACATACTACTTGGGCAGCCATCTTTTCGGCTTGAATGGCGCACCTACCATTGGGGAGGTCGATTTATCTGCCCTCATGTCGCTGCCACCGATGTACCACAGTGAGTTATTCAGTCCCAGTTTATGGCTTTCGCAACTCGACGTATTCATTCTGGCCGGCGGGTCCATCGCCCTGTTATCTGCCTTTGACTCGGTACTCAATAGCGGCGCCGTGGACACCATGGTGAATAGCGAAAGCCACCCCGACCAAGATTTGAAATTACACGGCCTACTTAATATCGTGGCGGGACTGCTCTGGCTACTTCCGGGCGCAGGCTCACTGGGCCGTTCCGCCATTCTTATCAATGCCAAGGCAAAAAGCCGCACGGCCAATGTGAGTACCGCTCTTTTTTTCCTTGTCTTATTTGGGGCGATGGCCCCCATCCTAGCCAAACTGCCCATATGGGTAACGTCTGGGATGTTAATGGCAACCTCATTTGCGGCACTTGATCGGGTAACCTTTCGCAAAATAAAGCTAGCCCTCACCGATAAACAACGATTTAGACAGGTGTTTCTTGGCGATATTCTTGTCACAGCAACCGTGGTGATCGTGGCCATCGTCTTCAACCTCGTCGCGGCGGTGGGTGTAGGCTTGGCATTGGCGGTGATATTGTTTGTATTAGGCATGGGACGCGACCCGATCCGCCGCCAGTATCGAGGAAGCAAAGTGCGATCAAATGTCGTTCGCAGTCAACGGGCCATGTCATTACTCGAAGAACACGGCCATCAAATCGTGGTGCTGGAGCTTCAAGGTGCGCTGTTCTTTGGCGCCGTCAATGAATTGCATCAACGAATAAAACATCTACTGGAAGAGGGATCGCGCTATTTCATCATCGACTTTCGTCATTTGACATCGATCGACAGCACTGGGGCTGAGGAGTTAGGAAGACTGCACGCCATGTGCCGCGATGCGGGGGCAAAGATTGGTTTGAGTTTTATAGAACTAGAACGACGCAAGAAAATTGTCGCGGTAGATAATGAAAAACGTAGCGAAACTACATCGCCTCGCATGCTCTGGGTTCACCTCGATGCCAACGGCGTCATTCATAAATTTGGTGACGAATGGCTCTTTGATGACACCGAAAGCGCCATGGCACATTGCGAAGATCTTCTTCTTAAACACGTCGCTTCCGAGGCGCTCAAGCGTCGCCATAGCGTGATCGCGAACAGCAGTATTTTGGCCGGTTTAAGTCGAGCACAACTCCATATTTTAGCGGGGTTTGTTAATAAAGAACGCTTCGCCACTGGCGAGTTGATTTTTCAACAAGGCGAGGCCTCTGACAAAGCCTACTTCGTCATGCATGGTCGCGTAGAGATCGTATTGGACATTCCAGGCTCTAGCCGCGTTAAGCGCGTTAGCGTCCTCGATGAAGGCAACCTGTGTGGCGAGATGGGCTTATTAGATGGCACGCCGCGTTCCGCCGGTGTAGCTGCCTGCGGGCGCGTCGTTTGCCTCAGTATCAGCCGGGACGCTTTTGCCGAGATCGCCGAACAACACCCAGACATCACTACCCAGCTAATGCGCAACATCACGCGATTGTTTGCCGCTCGCCTCAGGGTTGCCAATAATATGATTACGGAATTAGAGCGTTAACCTTACAGTACGCCAAGAATCTCCGGCTGTTCAGCTAACAACTCGCGTAATTCGTGTTCGCAGCGCAACAGTAATTCATCACCCGCTCCAGCCACGTCCCTTGACTGACGACGAATCTCCTCCCGCAAAAGCCATTCATTAGGATGAGCATCCAAGAGTGCATGCCATTCCTGAAGAGGCACATCGGGAGTGTATTGGCTAACCTGCTCATAGGCCATCATTAGTGCGGCATTTTCCTCGCGCACAACATGAGCGTGCGGAGCAGGTGGGACATGCAAAGGAAACTGTGACTTATCAGCACTACCGCCAAACACGGACACAATATCCGCCCCCACCCCCATGTCGAACACCCCCCAATTTGGATCAAAGAGGACGCGCCCATCCAACGTTGTCACCAGACATTGCTCAAAGGTAAACAGCAAATTGCGGTGCTCTTCGCGGGTAATACTGATCAACTGCCCACGCACCGTGATGCCCGACAAAAACGCCAAGGTCACGTCCGCCCCAACAGCCACACCTAACGCACGCAACTCATCAATACTGTATTCAGACAAACAGCGGCTGAAATCCTTGATTAATCCCACCGGGGTACTAAATCCATGGGCATGATGCTTCGTGCCTTGACCGTACAGTTCTCTATCACGATAAGCGAGCTGAGTGGGACTAGAGGTCTTGATAAAAATAGGATTACCCACCGCGTCGAGTAGCTGCTCACAGAAAATGCCACTCACCTGTAAGCCAGAATTGAGCACAGCAGTACACACCGTTTGTGCGTCAATCGCGCGCTGCATACCGAAGGTTCCCCCGCGACTAAAGGCCATGCCCGCCGCAAATTCATTGAGCACCTGGGTCAGGTGACGACAATTCTTAGTCACAAATAACTGCGGTTGTTCGCGAGTAATATCGTAGGGCGTTCGAATCGCTTCGACGGTTAATGGGATTTTCTTTACCACAGCATCATCTAAACAATGAGTACTTTCACCCAATGACGACAGTAAACCCGCACCGAATAATCGGTAATCGTCAACCTCTCCCACCAATCCATATTCCACTGTCCACCAATGTAGACGCGTCAATAGCGCGGCTTCAGAGGGAAGCACTTCTTTGGCAGAAAGCTCAGCCAAATGCGCTTCAGCATCGGCAACCTGCGCTGGGGTTGAGACCTCTGACTCTTTAACAATCGATAAGTGTCTGACCGCATTATAGAGCGCTTCATCGTGCTGATTGCTGATGGCACGCATCCCTAGTTCACCGAAACGCTGGAGGTATTCAGCGTAATCGATGTCGGCGATAAAAGGCGCATGGCCCGCTGATTCGTGCACAATATCGGGCGCGGGGGTATACAACAAGTGGTCAATTTGACGCATCTCCAAGGCAATGACCAGCACCCGCAGCGCCTGAAATTCCATAAAAATAGCCGGCGGAATAAACCCATCCACCACCACTGCACGCCAACCCAGCTTTGCTAAGCATTGGTTCATTTCATCAATAGAGGGAATATGGTCGAGTGAGATACCTGTCTTAGCCAATCCCTCCAAATACACGGGATGGGCGATTGTCGCCAAGCGATCACGTAAGCGATATAACAAAAAACGCCACACGGCCTGGTCACGCGGTGTGTATTGCTGTTGATAGTCCTGCTTCGCCACAAACGCCCGCAAGTGACTGGGCAAGGATTCAATGATGTCATCTTGTGTCATAACAGTGCCTATTTGTTTGGTGGCTCGCGCAAAAACGTCAATACGGCAGCGCAAACTGCATCGGGATCCTCTATCTGAGGATAGTGACCCACTTCGGGTAATTCCACGACATTTGGCCTAGGTACTAACGCTCGATACCGGCCCACCATATGCGCACCTGACACGGGATCCAAGAGTCCGTCTATCACTAATAGAGGAATCGTCGAGCCATGCAGTGCCCCCACCCATCGCTCTCGATAGCGTTTTCGATCTGTCATGTAGTGAATCAGTTTATGCATGATCTGCTGCCCATTGTGATGACGGATGAGCGCCCAAAATGCCTCTAGCTCTTCATCACTCGGGGGAGTATTAGGGCCAAACACTTTCTTCAAATTGGCGGCCAAGGTCTTTTTGCTTAACAAACCAACCACCAAGCCCCCAAAACGGCTCAACAAAACCTTCTGCATGAACACAGGATAGTGCGTCTCAGGAAACAAACCGCCATTGAGAAAGATCATCTTACCCAGACGGCAAGCCAGTGCGCCTTCGTTGTGGCGCGCCAGCAGTTCCTGCGCCACGCTATCGCCATAGTCATGCGCCAAGACATCACACGCGTCCACCTCAAGATGTTTCAATAACGCGGCGCATATATCGGCTTGCTCCATCAAACGATAATCACGCTTGGGTTTATCGCTAAACCCAAATCCCAGCATATCGAGAGCAATGCAATGATAGTGTTGCGTGAGAACAGGCCACACCTTGTACCAATCCCAACTGGCGGTGGGGTAGCCGTGGATCAACAACAACACGGGCCCGCGCCCTTGAGCGCGATAAAAAATGCGATGCTCAGCGAACTGAAAATAACTGCCCGATTGGTGCCATTGTTCAAGACTTTGCATACCATCCCCCCTATGGTTACAGCGTAATAGGCTATTCCCCTCACCGACAGGTGGCAACGCGCCGTCCTAAAATCATGCCAGATTTCACGGTATCCAGTGCTACAATGCCTTCGATGAAATATTTAGGTGGGCAGTAACATGGTGAAAGCGTGGGATTTATTTGTCATTGGGGCAGGTTCGGGAGGTGTGAGAGCCGCTAGAATGGCCGCCAGTCACGGTCTTAAGGTGGCCGTTGCCGAGCAAAGTGCACTTGGCGGTACATGTGTAAATGTTGGCTGTGTTCCCAAGAAACTGTTTTATTACGGCTCACACTTCAGTGAAGATTTTCACGATGCCCAACAGTACGGTTGGGATATCCGTGTAAACGGCTTTGACTGGCAAGTTATGCGCCACAAGAAGGACGCAGAAATTACACGCCTCAATGGTATCTATCAGCGGCTGCTGGAGAATGCCGGCGTCACCATCGTCAATGGGCGCGCCCGCATCCTCGACAAACACCTCGTCGAGGTCAACGGCGAGACACACCGATTTAAAACCCTGTTAATTGCGACAGGCGGTAAACCCTACGTACCTAACTTCCCCGGCAGTGATTTAGTCATCACCTCTAACGAAGCTTTCTATCTCGACCATTTACCCAAGCGCATAGCCGTTGTAGGTGGAGGGTATATCGCCGTAGAGTTTGCCGGTATTTTTCATGGCTGCGGCGCCCAAACGCATCTCATCTATCGCGGCGAGCAGCTACTGCGAGGTTTCGACAGCGATGTGCGAGACCAAGTCACTCGCCAAGTTGCCAGCAAAGGCGTCAACCTGCATTTGCACACCAACATTGAACGCATCGAAAAAACTGGCCATGCCTTTATTATCCACGTCACCGAGGGTGAGCCCCTCGAGGTCGATTTGGTGATGTATGCTACTGGACGACGCCCCTATACCGATGACCTAGGCCTTGAGAACGTCAAAGTTCTGCGCCACGCTGATGGAACCCTCCAGACCAACGAGTATTACCAAACGGATGAGCCCAGTATCTACGCCATTGGTGATGTGATTGGCGGTATGGAGCTCACCCCCATTGCACTCGCCGAAGCCATGGTTTTTGTCCATAACCTAAGGCTGGCCGACAATAAAGCACAGTGGCAGACCCTAGACTACACCAACATACCCACGGCGGTGTTTTGCCAACCCAATGTGGCCACAGTCGGTATGAGTGAGGAAGTCGCTCGCCACCACCACAAAATCAAGGTGTTTTGCTCAGATTTCAAAGCCATGAAGCACACGTTAACCAATAACCAGGAACGCACCTTCATGAAGCTCGTCGTCTGCGCCGAGACTGACCGTGTATTAGGCGCCCACATGGTGGGCCCAGAGGCCGGCGAACTGATTCAAGGGATTGCCATTGCCATCAAAGCCGGCGCCACGAAAGCCATATTTGACAGTACTATTGGTATTCACCCAACAGCTGCCGAGGAATTTGTGACCATGCGCAGTGTCACAAGACAGGACGCCTGAATAATATGCAATCACGGCTGTTCAATGCGGCCATCCTTGCTGGCGGCAGATCATCTCGTATGGGATGCGACAAATCAGAGTTGCGTCTAAACGATCAAACACTGTTGGAACGCGCCAAACAATTACTTCTTTCACTTGGCGCTGAGGAAGTCTTTGTCATGCGCCAAGGCGAAGTACACGATATGTACCCGGACAGCGGCCCCTTAGGCGGTATCCACGGCGCGATTTATCACGCACCCAACAAACCACTTCTCATCATTCCGGTAGACTTGCCTTTGCTCTGCCAAGAGGATTTAAGGGCGCTCATCAACGCAGGTATGACGGGGCATGACATCACTCATTTCCCCGGCCAATACCTTCCCGTTTTCTTGGCTAACCCCGCCCAACTAATGCCGCTACTCACGCAACGATTAGACACGCGGGGGGCACTGTCGCTGCGCCATTTTTTTGAGGCATTAACATGCCAGAGCGTAGAACCTGTTAGCGAACATGCCCTGATGAATGCCAATTCACCTCAGGACTGGAAAGCCATCGTTGAGCAGTTTACCCAGGGCCAATCAACGACTTAAACCCAGACGACGAAAAAAAGTCTAGTTTTTAAAAACAACCGTTTTCGATCCGTTAACGAACACTCTGTCCTGCAGTAAATAACCCACCGCACGGGCGAGCACTCGACGTTCAATATCACGCCCCTTGCGCACCAGTTCTTCGGGCATATCGGCATGGCTTATATGCTCAATGTCTTGTTCAATAATGGGACCTTCATCTAAGTCAGAGGTGACCAGGTGCGCCGTGGCGCCAATCAGTTTTACACCACGATCAAACGCTTGATGATAAGGTCTTGCCCCTTTAAACCCCGGCAACGAACTGTGGTGTATATTGACACAACGCCCCTCTAAAAAGCGCGACAAGTCATCCGACAAGATCTGCATGTAACGCGCCAAAATGACAAGTTCAGCCCCACTCTCTGTGATCAACTGCTTCACTTGTGCTTCCTGCTGCGGTTTTGTATCAGGGGTAATCGGCAAATAATGGTAGGGAATATCACCTATCATTGAGGCTTTCAACGGACTCATGGGGTGGTTAGAAATGATGGCAACCACGTCCATCGCCATTTCACCAATTTGAACACGGTACAGCAAATCGCCCATACAATGGTCTAAATGCGACACCATAATGACGACTTTTCTCGGTACCGATTGATCGTGCAACGATATCTCGGCCTGAAAGGATTCCGCGAGTGGTTTTAAGGCCTGCTCAATGTCAGCGATGGAGGCTCCATCTGCAACATCAAACAAGACACGCATAAAAAAACGACCGGTGCTTGGATCATTAAATTGATGGGCGTCGGTGATATTGGCGCCCTGTGCTAACAATACACCGGTGATCGAAGTGATAATGCCTGGGCGATCCACACAAGACAGCTTCAAGACAAACGTAGAACTCATAGCGACAACCCTAGAAAAAAAACGGAATGTAACCTAGTTGCTACTAAAAATCGACCTGAGGCCCACGAAAACACTGAACATTGATGAATTTAAGGCACCGCATTGGTGGGACTTTGCAGACATTTCGCCCAGCAAAAAAGAGGATGCCTAACGTTTTGCGGACTCAGCACTGTCAACAGGGGGTTCGCTGCGCTCATCCACCCCTTGCTCGTAAGGCATGGAGGTCTCGCCATCCCTCTCTGTGGTCGCTTCCACCTCATCAAAAGGCAACAACTCTCCGTTGACCTGAACCTCTGGAATAATGGGCTTGAATTGCTCCTGCAGCTCAACAGGCAAAGGCGCCTGACGCGATTGACGATAAAGCGTAAATAAGCCCAATGCGGTCAACACCGAAATAAAGCAGGCAAAGAGCGCGCTAGGACCAATATTTTGCATGGTCCAAGAACCAATCATGGGGCCGATAATACTGCCCACGCCATAGGCCATTAGTAGCGTGGATGACGCTGAAATACGCTCTTCGTTTTCGACCAAGTCCTGCGTAATAGCGACCGAAATCGAGTAGATGGACGCACTACACGCCATAATGACCGGTACACATACAAACAACAATGAAGCCACTTGTCGGCCAAACAACATCGCCATTAACGCCGCTGCACCACTGATCACGATTAAACCCAACATCACCATGCTGCGCGGAACACGGTCAGCCAACCAACCAATAGGCCATGCGCACACCATCGCCAGGGTGATCGATAGCGACATTAAATTACCAATCTCGTAGGAATCTAAGCCAGTCATGGTGCTGTAAAGTGGCACTAAACCATAGAATGTCCCCAGCATAAATCCCCCAGCCAACGCGCCTACCAGCCCCAATATCGCCCGCTTGGCTAATCGGAATGGGCTCATGGATGTCGATTCATCCAACGAGGGCGACTGACGACTCGTGATAGAGAGCGGGACACTGGAGGCAAAAATCATGATCGCGCCGATTGTGAAGGCAATGTAAACGCCTAACGATACGCCATGACCGATAAACTGCTGGGCCGACGCAGAGGCCGAATAACTGGATAACAAATAAAAAGCAAAAACCGTGGAGCGATTTTTAGGCGTCGTGGTGGCACTTAACCAGCTCTCAATCACGATATACAAGCCGGCAATAAAAAAGCCACCAACGCCCCGTAGCAGTGCCCAAAAGAAAATATCTTCACTAATAGGGTAACTAATGACCGTGATACCCGTCATGCTTGCCAACGCTGCAAACGCACGGATATGCCCAACTTTTAATAGTAATTTGGGCGTAAAAATAGTCCCCAAAACGAAGCCTAGGGAGTAGCAGCTCATCACATAACCCACATGCATGGGCTGCACCCCTTGAGCACCAAGCTGAATACCAATCAACGTAATTAAATACGAACTTCCGCCGCTGATTAAAGCGAGGCTGGCAAAGAGAGGGATAAGGGCAAGAAGTACTGAGCGCATGAACGGCAACCTTGGTCATCAATAAAATAAGACCACAGCGGTCAATGAGTCATTTTATCTCGCCATTCTACAATCTGCTCATTCTTTTCTCGTTATGCGAGACATTGGCGATAGGCTGCTGAATGTATCTCGGAGAGATAAGGGCATGGGGGTCGTGACACCTACCCAAGTGAGACAGGTTTATAAGGCCAAAAAACCTTATAAACCTTATCAGGATTACATCTTGTAAAGTGGCTCAGCCAACTTACGGTTAAAGGTGCCAGAGCCACGTTGGTACAACGCACCATCTACAGCAATGATCTGACCAGATATAAAGGTTGCCAACTCAGAATTGAGGAATAAGCAAAGATTGGCCACATCCGCGGGCGTACCAAATCGTTGCATTGGCGTGTCATCTAAAATCATCTGACGAATGGGTTCTGTCGGTGCAAGACGTTTCATGCCCTCAGTGCCATCAATCGCCCCTGGCACCACAGAATTGACCCTAATGCCCTCGCTGCCCCACTCCATAGCGGTGGTGCGCGTTAACATATCCACCCCCGCTTTCGCCGCACACACATGCGACTGGGCTTCATAAGGCAAATACGCCTGGGGGGCCGAAATATTGATAATGCTAGAACCGGGGCGCTTCATGAAGGGATAGGCGCTGCGCATCACGTGATAAGTGCCCATAAGGTCGATATCTACTACCGTTCGGAAGGCGTTAGCAGACATCTTCGAGGCCAGTGCCGGAAAATTACCCGCTGCGCCTGAGACCAAGCTATCAAAATCTCCCCATGCTTGATGCACTTGAGCTAGACCTGCTTCAACCTCGCTGAGGTTTCGAACATCACAAACGAAACCCATGGCTGCCGCGGCGCCTTTTTCCTTAAGGCTAGCAACGGTATCGTCGACTTTTTCCTGACTTCTGGAGGCCACGGCCACCTTGGCACCCGCCGCCGCAAAGTGCTCTGCGATGCCACGATTAATACCACTTGTACCGCCCACGACCACGACGACCTTACCTGAAAAATCAAAATTCATACCATAGCTCCGCTCATTATTTGTGCAGAGTATAAGTTTAGAGGCCATGTCACAGACAGGTGCAAGTGTGCCGCATAGCGGAGCGGCTGCCATCAATAGCAGGGTTAACCGCGCTTACTTTTAGCCACAAACACACCGTCCCACGCTTGGCCTGGGGGCTCTTTTTTATACTGGGCAATACGTTCTCTGTAAATGTCGGATAAGGCGGCAGGATACACATCAAGGGCGATGAGCTGGGCTAAAATACACTCTGCCTCCTCCCAACGCTGAGCATAATAGTGGGCGAGTAAGTCGGTCTGTAGCGAAGCCATCAAGGCTTCGACTTCGCTCGGATGCTCACTCTGAATCCAACTCAGATTGACGGGGTTTGACTTACCTTTCAACCTCACTCTATCCAAGGGAATAATATTCAACGCATGCTGAGGGGGTAAATTCACCAATGACTCATCGGTAACAATTAAATCAACATGATAGTACCGACATAAGCCCTCAACGCGCGAAGCGGTATTCACCGTATCGCCAATACAGGTGTAATTAAATCGTTCGTCAGAGCCTATATTGCCAACCACCGCGGGTCCCGTGTTAATGCCTACGACAATGTCTACCGAATACGATGTGTGGGTTAGCGGGTGTTTAAAGGAAATTTGACTGACATTTTTTTTAATGGCTAAGGCACATTTAATTGCCTTGTATTCGTGGGAGTCCACACTGAGCGGCGCATTCCAAAAGGCTAAGGCCGCATCCCCTAAATACTTATCTATGGTGCCATGATGACTCATCACCGTTTTAGCGATCGATGAAAGTACATCACTTAGCTTACTCGCAAGGTGGGTAGGGTATTCCCTAAAATCTTCGGATATCGTTGTGAACCCCTTCATGTCGACAAACATGACGGTAATCTCTTTCAGGTCGCCTTCCAATTTGAGACCTTTCGAACGTTTGACAATCTCTGAGACAACCTCTTTAGGCAGATAACTATTAAAGGCGTTGTGAATAAAACGCTTTTGATCAAGCACATGTCTTACGCCACCATAAATGGCCGCGATAACGGCCGTGACCGTCACGAGGCTGTAATCCACCAAAAGACCATGGTAGATGTAAGCCACCCAACTACCGCTGATAAATAACGTCGCAATGGCTATCGTGATACCAATACTTAACGCCACTTTACCAAGGTAAGCTGCCAGTAAAATAAGTAACGTCCCCAACGTAAAGGCGCAAAAAATAGCGACATCCGACCAATAAGATTCTGTTAATTGAATATCACTCACCACTTGCTGAATGACAGCGGCATGAACAAGTGGGCCGGGGACACTCATACGAAAGGGCGTATTGTGAAAATCATTAAGCCCCGTCGCGCTTGGCCCAATAACCACTAATTTACCGCGTACGATGCTGGCATTACCCTGTAGTACCTCGTTAAAACTTACTCTTGGTATTTGTTCTAAGACATTAAATACCAAGTTAAAATAACCATATCGATTGGTGGCAATGGTGTAATCGCCAAGCTCAATAGCCTTAATGCCAAAGGTATCTGAGGTCACCGTGACTTGGTGTACTCCCAAATCACCCCGCAGACTTTCAAGGCCGAGGTTCAGAAAGCTCTCACCGTTCACATTAACCAAGAGCGGAACACGACGAATGAATCCGTCACTGTCTGTCGAAATGGCTATATGCCCCAGATGATGGGTGTTGTTAAGAAGCGTCGTGACGGGAAACGTCCCAGAGGAAAAACGCGGCATCGTCTTTTTGGCATTTTCTACCATATGCCACTGGATCGTCGAAGCCACGATCTCACTGTTATTAGCCTTAGAAGCGGCAAAGGCTAACGTCGTTGGTGTCTGCCCTATCAAGTCCGAGAGATATTGGTCCCAATCTAAATAGCCGTGTTCATTTCGCAAAGCCTCTGGGATATTCACAATAGGCAAATTAGAAGGACTTAAGCGATCTCTTTCACTGAAAAGAATATCAACTGCTATCCCTCTTGCCCCCTCTTGATAGAGCTTAATCATGGCATCGGCAATCAGATTTCTCGGCCATGGCCATTGCCCTTGTTCCATTAATGACGCATCGTCTATTTCAACAAACACCACCTCACTGGTCAGGCCATTAAGGGCCA
>DATHYR010000113.1:0-1523 GCA_035458985.1 Pseudomonadales bacterium | reverse complement strand
GACGAAATCGAATCAACCAACCAAACCAAGTGATATGATTAAGCACCTTGAGATTATTGAAATTTTGGAGGCTATGCAAGTGAACGAGGCCGACCTCGTTGGCATGAACACCAGCCTACAACTGGTTTCGAACGCAAACTTTCAGGCGATGATTTACGTCAAAGCCCACACGCCAACGGCTGACATGCTCCGGCAGAAGTACACTTTTGAGGCCGACCCCGAAAGCAAAATCGAGCGCGCCGAAATCACCGCGCATCACCTCGACGGCAACTCGTACACCCTTCACCTTCGCATTATCTGACCATGACCTTGTACCAACTACTTCGCACTATCGACTGGCCAAAGGTGGCCATCGCATTCGCCTTCGGGCTTGGCATTACCGTCGGCATCCTGACGATGTCAGGCCGCAAAACCGAGACGGAAATTATGCTCTACGAGTACGACGGCGTGACGTACGTGATCGCCACATCGCCCACCGGGGCGGTCGCCCTTCAATCGCATTTTGACCCCATTCCATGACGCGCTTTATTTCTTGCACGCTATGGGGCGGACGGCAATTTGTCAAAACTACCATTAACGTCGACGACATTATGAGATTTAGTCCCGGGCCAAATAATGGCACCAATGTGATTTTCCGAGATGGTAGTTTAGAATTAATCAGGCTGACATACGACGAATTTTCTGCGCTGGTCAATTCAACGGAAGGCCTACAACAAAATGCCGAGCCGCTGCCATGAACCAGTTGACACTGTTCGAAATCGAAACCGAGCCGGAGGAAGTCGAGATGCTGACCTTCTACAATGCCAAGCACAAGACACACGGCTGGAAGTTCGTGACCCCTGACCGCGAAGACCTGCATCGCCACGAGGCTAACCCTGACTGGGAAATTTGGGTGGAAACCTACCCACGGCCCAAATGGCACAAGGGAAGGTAAACCTCGGTGTGCCCAGAGGATAAACGGGCGCTATTGGCCGCTGGAGATGAGCGGACGCGGTTCGCTGCAGGCAAAGCGATGGCAGCCGGAAAGACGGCACAGTCAGGCCTCAAGGTGGGGAGACGGGGCGCGCAAGTCGTTGCATCCCGGGTTCTGGTAACGGCGACAAAAGCCACAATGCGGCGCAACCGCAACGTTGGACAAACCGCAGAGCGCCAGCTGGTTCGATTCCAGCCCTGACTGCACTTGAAATCACACTTTGTGATGACTATAAAACACATCATCAGCCCAATGAAATGGCATAAAAACAATGAAATCAAAAGCGTGCCTGTAGATAACAAGTACGTTGCGCCTTACGTTTTCGCATGGCTTGGCTACGCGGAAATAGAAATCATAAACGCCATTGTAGACATGACCGATGACATTCCAACTGAAGGGACAGAAAAGGCGGCATGGCTTGGCAGGGTTAATGGCCTAAAACAGGCCTTGCACATTGTGCAGGAACGGCAGCAAGAATTAGATGAGAAAACCAAGGGCCATAAAAAATGAAACGCAATTACCTATCCGTGAGCGCCCTCAAGGCGTTCGC
>DATHYR010000112.1:0-1041 GCA_035458985.1 Pseudomonadales bacterium | reverse complement strand
ATATTGTGGGCAATGGAAAGCCCCAGTCCAGATCCCTGCTCACGGCCTGTGACCATAGGGTAAAATAGCGTGTCTATTAACTCGGGCGGGATCCCAGGTCCATTGTCGATAATCGATAATTCCAGCACCAGTTTGTATCTTTGGGTGCCTATGGTGACTTGATGCTGCGTGCGGGTACGGATCAGTATGTCGCCACCCAAAGGCTCGAGGGCTTGCATGGCATTTTGGACGATATTGAGTACCGCTTGCTGCATCTGGTCGGGATCCATCGCAATGTCGGGGATTGAGGGATCATAATCGCGCTTGAACTGGATATTTTCGGGTTGGGTCATTTCCACCAGTTTTAAGACTTTTTGTGCAACTTGATGAATGTTGTACATCTTGTGGGCGGTAGGCCGTTGAGGACCGAGTAACCTGTCGACGAGATTACGCAATCTGTCGGCTTGTTCGATAATCAAACTAGTGAATTCTTTCAGCTCGGGCTCATTCAATTCTCTGGCTAGCAGTTGAGCTGCTCCGCGTAATCCACCCAAAGGGTTTTTAATTTCGTGGGCAAGATTACGCACCAAAAATTGGGCGGCTTGTTGTTGGGCGTCTTGACTGAGTTGTTGGTGAATACGACGTTGTTGGTCGACTTGGCGCAACTCCAACACACTGCGGTGGCTTTCTTGTTCTAATGGGACAAGCGTTAAATCAACGGTATGACTTTGACCATCTAAGGTTATCAGCTGGACGGTATTGACGGTTAGGCCTTGACTATCGCGCACGGCATCACGCAATAACTGTGCATCGACACCCAGTGAATGGTAATGATCTGTTAGGCTTTGCTCGGTCATTTTATGGGTGCCCACGGCAAAGAGCTGCTCTGCCGCTGCGTTGACAAAACATGGCTTGAGATCACTGTCTATGACTAAGACTGCCGTGACTAAATGGTCGAGTAATATTTTGGTATCCATCAGCCGTTCCGAGTGTAGGGTTGCACCAATATGGTGCACCATTATGGTGCAAGCTGCAACCTAACTTCATCAGCGGACTGTTTTT
>DATHYR010000111.1:0-19544 GCA_035458985.1 Pseudomonadales bacterium | reverse complement strand
CGCCTGAAATGCTTAATGCCGCCAAGCAAGCGCCGCTATGCATGAATACCATGACAGGCAGTAAATAGCGTAATTCGTGGAAACGTCGTTTGAGGGGTGCGGGCATTGTTTTAAGGTCATCCATGGTGGCTTTATTTTAGTTGCAAATGCCCGAGGCCGACAGCGCCCGTGCCTATTTCTTTTGCAAAGTTTGATCGGGTAGGAATTTTTCAGAGCAATTAAAAAATATGGTCTATGCTGAAAGTGAAGTTTTATACCGTGTTATCGGTATCTGTCGTGAGTTCACGGAGGAATCCTACATGCCTGTGTTGCGTGTCGCTAAACAAATGAGAAATACCCTGTCTTCAATGTTAATCATGGTCATGGTTGCTGCCTGTGGTGGTAGTGGGCCGGCAGGGGCACCAGTAGCTGGCTCGCCAAATACTGGTGGTGGGTCGAATACTACGCCAATAAACGATAATGTCATCACGCTTTCTTGGGAAGATGGATCTACCGAGAATACGGTCGAAGACATTATGCCTAGAACACTCAATATCACCTTGAAAGACAATACGGGTACTGCTGTAGTAAATGAAATTGTTGAAGTGACTACGTCTCTAGGCACATTATTTCCAAGTTCAGGGCGTGTAGCTACCAACGCGACCGGTGTGGCCAGTATTCAAATCGACGTCACCGGTGCTGAAAATGGCGAGGCCGGTGCGATCAATGTTATTCAGACAGATCAAGGTAATGGGGCATCAGTTTCCGCCCGATTAACGATTAGTGCTATAAGTTCTGCTACTTCGGAAGAAGATGCCAATGTTTTATCGTTGGCTTGGGTAGATGGTAGCGCCTCCAATATTATTTCAGATACATCCAGTAGAACGCTGCAAATAACGTTGACCGATAGTCAGGGTTCGCCTCTGGATGGTGAGTTACTCACCGTAGTGACCACTTTGGGATTGTTGTCGCCAAGTTCAGGTAGTATTGCTACCAACTCTGCGGGTGTTGCTAGTATCGATATTGATATTTCTGGGGCAGAAAACAATGAAGCTGGTGTGCTGTTTGTTACCCATACTGATACGGTTTCTCAACAGCAAGTTGAAAAGAATTTAACCATTACTGCTTCTGTGACAGGCAGTGGGGCGTCCAACGCCATAAGCGTAGCGCTTGCGGATAACAATTTTGAAGTGGTTGATACTTCACCGGAAAATGTCACCGTAAACCTTAAGGATTCAGCGGGTAACAATCTCGCCAATCAAGTTGTCACAGTGAGTACAACATTGGGTTCCTTGTCGCCTAGTTCAGGGGTTGTAACGACTGATGCCAATGGTAATGCGGTAGTGCAGTTAGATGTCTCTGGTGCAGAAGACAAAGAGGGCGGTACTTTAGTTGCGAGACACACAGACAGCACCGGAGATACGGTGTCAGCCAATGTTAACTTTAGTGCTTCTATTACACAGGCTGGCGATGCCAATGTATTAGCTATTACTCTGGGTGATACAGATTTCACTATTGTGGATACTTCACCAGAAATTATCACGATTAATCTTAAGGATTCACAGGGTAATAACCTGCAAAACCAAATCTTGTCGATTTCTTCAACCTTAGGTGTTCTTTCGCCCGCATCTGGTAATGTCACTACCGACGCTAGTGGTAATGCAGTTGTGCAATTAGATGTCTCGGGCGCCGATATGGGTGAAGCAGGGACGATTGTCGCCAGTCATACCAATACCATCGGCGATACAGTGACTAAAAGCGTTAACTTCAATGCATCAATCACATTGGCTAATGATACCAATGTAATGACCATTGCCTTGGGAGATGCGAATTTCACGATTGTTGATACAGCTCCCGAGAATGTGATCGTTAACCTGAAGGACTCAGCGGGTAACAATCTAGCGAACGAAGTGATTTCAATGACTACCACGCTAGGTAAGTTGTCGCCGACTTCTGGTGTAGTGACCACCGATGCAAATGGTAATGCGGTTGTGCAACTTGATGTGACCGGAGCGGAAGATGGCGAAGGTGGTACTTTGGTTGCCAGTCATACAAATGGCAGCGGTGATACAGTGACTAAGAGCACTAACTTCAATGCATCAATCACATTGGCAAATGACGCCAATGTAATGACCATTGCGTTGGGAGATGCGAATTTCACCATCGTCGATACTGCACCAGAGAATGTGACGGTGAAACTGAAAGATTCAGCGGGCAACAACCTGGTGAACGAAGTGATCACCATAACAACGACCTTGGGCAGCTTGTCTCCCACGTCAGGTGTGGTCACCACCGATGCGAGCGGTAACGCTGTTGTGCAATTGGATGTTAGTGGTGCGGAGGATGCTGAGGGCGGTACTTTAATCGCTAGTCATACCAATGATAACGGAGATACGGTGACTAAACGTGTTAATTTCACGGCGTCAATTACCCCTCAAAATACAACATCAGGTTATAGACTCGAATCAGCATTCTTTGCGACATCAATACTTGATGAATCAGCAATTGGAGCAGCTGACGCCTTAGGCGATCAAACAGGCACGCTTGCTGCCTTGGTTGCAGCTAGAACGAGTGAGGAAGGCGCAACGGTTAATGCTGTACAAAATAGTATTTATGCCGTTAGGTTGACGAATGCAGGTGGTGATACGGTTGAAGGAGCTATCATAAATGTTGCAACTTCTGTGGGTTCGCTGACACCAGCTAGTGGTCGTGTGCTAACTAATACTAATGGTATTGCCTATGTCACCTTACAAGCAGGAGCGTCAGATCCAGGTGCTGCAGGTACCGTAACGGCAACAGTTTCAGATGCCTCGATTGCAAATAATTTTGCAATCGGCTCTGTCACCTTGGAAATTGGTTATTACAACACAACAACCAATGCTTTCTCGTCTGGCATTATTGGTGTTAATTCTTTAACAGATGGATCAGTGTCGCTTTCGCCTGCAGGTACAGCAAGTTTGCAGGTGGGAGTTGTTGATGAAAATGGTGCGTTATTTACGACGCCACTCACCATTAACTTTACGTCTAGTTGTGCCGGCTCTAATCAAGCCGCTATTGATACTGGAGTAACAACGGTTAATGGTATTGCTACAGCAACCTATGAAGCTACTGGATGTGCGACTACGGATAGTTTGTCGGCATCTGTACAAGAATTGGCAGATGTTACTGCATCAGGTGCTCTGACAGTCGCCGATGCGTCAGCTAATTCAATTCGCTTTGTATCTGCTACGCCAACCAATGTGGCTCTTCAAGGCACTGGCGGTACAGGGCGTCAAGAATTCTCTACGCTGGTCTTCGAAGTGATTGATGAAGCTGGTCAGCCAAAAGAAAGTGAACCCGTGAGCGTGAAATTATCAACGGTTATTGGCGGCGTGAACCTTACGGGTGACCTCGATGATGATGGGGATCTCGATAATAGCGCCACAGATGAGCGTCTGTACACGAATGCGAATGGCAGAGTTTCGGTGATTGTTAATGCCGGCACTGTCCCAACCCCTGTTCGCGTTGAAGCGAGCATAACTGTCGCAGGAAATACCATTTCCAGTGTTTCAGACAATTTGATTATTAGTACAGGACTTCCTGACAGTAATTCATTCTCGTTATCAGCGGCAATTTTGACTCCCGCTGGCTATGAATATGATGGCTTTGAAAGTCAATTAACACTTCGAGCAGCGGATGCATTTAATAACCCAGTACCGGACGGTACAACAATAAACTTCGGCACAGAGTATGGACGCGTTGTTGATACATGTACGACCATTGCGGGCAATTGTACGGTGACATGGAATAGCCAGTCTCCTCGATCACCTGATGATACTTCTGCTACGGGTATCGTATTGAATTTGCTAAATAGTTCTTGTGATTCAGATTCAAATGGTACTGCCGATGTCGATTCTCAAGGCGCAACTATTGCTGCAACTCCTTGTCCTGTATTAAGTGTTGCGAATACCGATGTAGGTAATGTCACTGGTAGTAACTTCACAAGTGTTCTGTTTGATTTGGCAGGTGACCCTGATTATCCCGGCCAAGTATTCGGAGGGCGATCAACCATATTGGCTTATGCCATTGGGGAAGAAAGCTTTGTGGATGCTAATGGCAATGGTGTGTTTGACAGCGGAGAGGCATTTACAGATTTAGGTGAGCCCTTTGTCGATCATAACGAGGATGGTGTTTTTGGCAATCCTAATACGACTGGGGCATGTGTCAGCACGGCCAATGTGGGTACGTATAATTGCGCTAATTGGCAAGAGGGCGGCGAAGAGGAGGAATTTGTTGATTTCAATAGCGATGGTCAATATACCCCCGCTAATGGTATTTACAATGGTAGCCTTTGTAGTAATGCGGCAGAGCTCGCGGGCGACTGCGAAAAAGTGCTTGTTTATGTGAGCGACACGCTAACCCTAAATGTAGGTGGATCAACGCCTTTCATCGGCATTTACGATACTTCCAATGTATTACAAGCAGGTGGCGATCAACATGTGGATGTCAGTGCGTCGGGGTCAACGGCCATAAGGAGAATTATCATCTCTGATATCTTTAATGGTCGTTTGCCTGCAGGTACAACAGTGTCTGCAACTGCGGACAACTGTAAACTGGTCGGATTAACTGATTACGAGTTTGTAGACACCTCAGTATTTGGTAACCATGCAGTGGACTTCACTCTAACTGAGGACACTAGTACTGATGCGTCATTTGGTGTGGTCACAATTACTGTTACTACTCCAGATCGAGCTGGTGGAGTTGTTGCGACGACTTCCTTTAATTGTCAAGATAACGACTAGTTACTCTTACTTAGCAAATCCCCCGCTTAGCGGGGGATTTTTTTTATATATCTGCTAGAATTCCTTTAAACTTTCAAAGGAAGTCACAAACTTGTTACCAGCTTCTCAGTTTAGTGCAGCGGTTGAAGCGCTACCTCTCGTGTCTATTGATCTTTGTCTTATCGATACTCAGCAGCGAATCTTGCTAGGTAAGCGGTTAAATCGGCCTGCACAAGGTTGGTGGTTTACCCCTGGTGGTCGTATCCGCAAGAATGAAGCGTGGCAAGATGCTTTTAAACGTATTGCCCAAGACGAGCTTGGTCTTGAAGGTGACGCTTTACAAGGTGCTCAGTTGATGGGTATTTGGGACCACTTTTATGAAGATAGTGCCCTAAATCCAAATATTTCTACGCACTATGTTAACTTGCCTCACTTGATTTATTTGACGGCATCTCAGGTCGAGAATATGACTCTTCCCACCGGAGATCAGCATAGACATTATTGTTGGATGGAACTCCAGCAAGCAGCTGATCACGTTGATGTTCATCCCTATGTTCAAACCTACGCCCAATGGATTAAGGAGCGCTAGCATGTCATCTATTTTTGTTTTATCGGAAAGCCCCGTGAAATTTGGCACCAGCGGAGTGCGTGGTTTGGTGGAAGAACTGACCCATGATGTGTGCTATGCCTATGCGGCTGCGTTTTGGCGCGCTGTGGGTGAGGGAGATCGCGTGGTCATTGGTCATGATTTGCGCCCGAGTAGTCCACAGATGACTCAGGCTTGCATGGCGGCGATGCGAGATTTGGGTGTTCATGTTGACTATGTGGGTGCGTTACCTACCCCCGCTATTGCCTATTATGCCTCGTTGCAAAATGTGCCGGCGATTGTCATTACGGGCAGCCATATTCCCTTCGATCGTAACGGTATTAAGTTTTATCGTCGCGAAGGTGAGATTAGTAAAGCGGATGAAGAAGCGATGTTGTTACAAGTGGTAGAGATTCCCGCGCACTTGACGGTACCCGATCTGCCGCCGGCTGACCCCGTCGCGCGCAACAGCTTTGTGGCGCGTTATACCTCATTTTTTGCGGGAGCTTTAGCGGGTAAAAAAATTGCTGTTTACCAACATTCCAGTGTAGCGCGTGACATTATTGTCGAGATTTTTGAGAACTTGGGGGCAGAAGTTGTCGCGCTCGGCAGAACAGAGACATTTGTACCCATCGATACGGAGGCGGTTCGTCCTGAAGATATCGAGCAAGCCGCTATTTGGGCCCAAGAGGTGGGCTTTGATGCGATTGTCTCCACCGATGGGGATGCCGATAGGCCGCTAATTGGCGACGAAAATGGCCAGTGGTTACGCGGTGATATCGTGGGAGTGCTCACCGGAAAATTTCTTGGCACGAATTACGTGGTTACCCCAGTCAGTAGCAATACTGTGTTAGAGCACTCGCATTATTTTGAGGAATGCGTTCGCACCAAAATTGGTTCCCCTTATGTTATTGCCGGGATGGAGCACGCGCCAGCCAATGCTGTTGTCCTTGGCTATGAAGCCAATGGCGGTGTGTTGTTGGGCAGCGATATCGTCAAACATGCATTACGGCTCAAAGCCTTGCCAACCCGTGATTCTATCCTCCCAATGCTGGCGGTCTTTGGGTTGGCGGCACAATCATCGTGCAAGGTTTCTGAGCTATTGGCCGACTTGCCACCTCGATTTACCCATAGTGATCGTATTCAAAACTTTGCCACCGCGGATAGCAAGGCGCTGATCGCCGCCTTAATGGAAGGGAGTAAAGAGGCGGCCACCATTATGGCACCCACCAGCGGTGAAGCTGTAAATGTGGATATTACTGATGGCTACAGGGTAACCTTTAGCAATGGCGATATCGTGCATCTTCGTCCATCGGGTAATGCACCTGAGCTACGTTGTTACGCCGAGGCCTCTGATGCAGCTCATGCCAAAGCGCTATGCGACGCTTGTCTCACCGCGGTGAAAGCCGTCTAACTACCGACTTTGGTCATGTCTCTGTTGGGAAGGCTAACAGGGACCTGCTGGCTCATCACCGTCACTAAGACAATGGCGCGCATGGCGCCATCAGGCTGGCTGAAAACCGCTTGTAACCCCTTGAAGGCGCCGTCTGTAATTTCAATGATATCGCCTGTTTTGGGGGTGTTTTTGTCTGCTCTTGGTGCCTCTTGATCACACTGTTGTTGAACTAAACGAATCAGTTCGTTGGGGACCACCGCGGGTGAGCTACCGAAACTGACAAATTTAGACACGCCGCGTGTTGAGCGCACACTGGTAAAACTTGGTGATTGGTCGTCTAATTGCACGAAGATATAGCCGGGAAAGAGCACTTCGGTAACGTGTTGACGTTTGCCGCGCACAATTTTGTTGACCTCGATGGTGGGGCAGTAGGTATGAACACCCTGATTATGCAGATTGTCTAGTGCACGCTGTTCGTCGCGTGCTTTTGTTTGCAAAAGGTACCATTGAGCGTTTTCGGACATAGGATCTCCTCGACTAAGGCGGCATGATATCGGTCAATCTCGCAGACAACAATGCTTAGTGCGGCGGGGTAGGCTAGAATAGCGTCATCAAGGAGCAAAACATGACGAAAACCATAGATATTTATGCCATTGGTTCAGCGCTAGTGGATACTGAAATTCGCGTTACCCCTGCCTTTCTGGCTGATAATGGCATTGAAAAAGGCGTAATGACGCTGGTTGATGAGCAGCGCCAAGACGA
Organism: Pseudomonadales bacterium; assembly: GCA_035458985.1. Lineage (GTDB taxonomy): Bacteria > Pseudomonadota > Gammaproteobacteria > Pseudomonadales > JAHEIH01 > JAHEIH01. The sequence continues at coordinate 12,061 of DATHYR010000111.1, read as the reverse complement.
TCTCGTTAAAGCCCTGATTAAGCATCACTCACACATTGATCGCGCCTGCGGTGGTTCGGCGTGCAACACGGCGGTGGCGGCGGCCGAATTTGGTGCCAGTGTGGCATTTAGCGGTCGTGTGGCTGATGACTCTGACGGTGCCTTGTTTGCTGCCGATTTAAAAGCGGCGGGTATTCAATTTCACGATGTGCGTGCTGCTGGGGATATTACTGGTAAGTGCCTGGTGATGGTCACGCCTGATGCTGATCGAACAATGAATACGTTTTTAGGGGCGAGCGTCAAACACTCTCGTACGGAGATTGATTTCGAATCCCTTGCAGCGTCGCATTGGTTATACCTAGAGGGCTACTTGTTAACGGATGAACCGCGTACCGGTATGGTACTGGAGGCGGTGCAATATGCTCGTGATCACGGCGTAAAAGTAGCGTTAAGTTTGTCAGATCCTTTTGTTGTGGCCGTGTTTGAGGAAGCGATTCGTCGCGTTATCGGTGCGGGTGTTGACCTTATCTTCTGTAATGCCGATGAGGCTAAAGCGTTTACTAAGTGCGACAGCTTAGATACTGCAGCTACCGCCTTACTCGAACATTGCAGTGCATTTGCAATGACTGATGGCGCCAATGGGGCCTTAGTGGGCGATCATTCTAGTCAACACCACGTCGAAGGCTTTCCAGCGAATGCTGTCGATACCAATGGAGCAGGCGATATGTTCGCCGGCGCTTTCATGTCGGTGTTGGTGACCAGTGGTGATATGGTGGCGGCAGCGAAATTCGGAAACCGTTGTGCTGCCCAAGTGGTGTCAAAATATGGTCCTCGCCTCAGTAAAGAGGCATTACAGAGTTTGTCTTTGCAAAAGCCAAGCTAATCGTCAACGCTGTGGTGATAAGCCCAAGGGCTTATCACCTATCAATACGTTATATTTCTGATGTTTATCATAAGAAAATAGTCATTTTTACTGTTAAATATCGCTTGTGATTTGTCAAAAAAAGCGCAAACTGCGCAAAAATTAGTCACCTTCCGAGATTGCATTCATTGAACGCTTTTCCCTATACCCTCCGCTTGGCCGAAGCGACCGATATCGACGCACTATGGCAGCTTGAGCAGGCGAGTTTTAGCACCGATAGATTAAGCCGTCGCCGCTTCAAACATTGGATTTCCGCTGAAACTGGTATCTTATTGGTGGCCGCGGACGGCCATAATAGAGTGCGCGCTTATGCGCTTATTTGGTGTCACAAGGGCACACGTTTATCTCGGCTGTATTCACTGGCAGTGGATCAATCAACACGCGGGACAGGCGTAGGTAGGGCGTTGCTGCTTCAAGCCGAAGAGTATGCCGCTGAGCAAGGGCGCCTCTATATGCGTCTGGAAGTTGCCAAAACCAATGTGGCAGCCATCCACCTCTATGAAAAATTGGGTTATCGCGTGTTTGGTGAATACTTGGATTACTACGAGGATCACAGCGATGCATTGCGCATGCAAAAACGTATTGCGCATCCAGTTCGAAGCGAAACCACGCCACAAATGCCTTGGTACCAACAAACCACGAAATTTACCTGTGGCCCTGCCGCCCTGTTAATGGCGATGGCAAGTCAGGACGAGAATGTCGCGCTGACACAGGCGAATGAACTCGATATCTGGCGCGAGGCGACCACTATTTACATGACTACTGGCCTTGGTGGTACCCATCCTGTGGGTCTTGGCTTAGCAGCACATCGACGTGGTTACGAGGTGGATGTCTGGATAAACAATGATTCGACATTGTTTGTGGAAGGCGTACGAAGTGATGACAAAAAACGCCTTATGACGGTTGTGCATCAGCATTTTATGCAGCAGGCCGAAGAGGAACAGATAAACCTGCGGATGGCGGCTATTTCTCAGCAGGACATCGATGCGGCTCTTCAGGACGGTTATGCGGTGATTGTTTTGATAAGCACCTACCGGCTCGATGGGAAAAAAGCGCCGCATTGGGTGGCAGTATCTGGCTCGGATAAGCATTGTTTTTACCTGCATGACCCAGATGTAGATGAAGATCAACTGGCTATCGATGCTCAGCATGTCCCGATTGCTCGGGACGATTTTGACAAAATGACCAGTTTTGGTGTTAACCGCCTTCGTACCGCTGTCGCGATTAGGAAATTACCGTGAAAGATATTCACATAAGCCTGTTGGGGCGCTCGCTTGCGCCTGAGTTGATTGAAAAAGTACTCATTGAGCAGTTGTCTGCGGTGCGATACCGCGACGCGTATTTGGTTGATGTTAATGACGGTGAGGCTTGGGTATTCGATTACGGTGCGCTAGTGGCATGGAATCTTAGCTATGACGAGCGTATGACGTTGCTTGAGGCATTAGAGCCCATTGTTATTGACCCTGTGGAGCCGGTGATCGAGAAGTATCAATACACACTGGCGACTGATCATACCTTCCAAGTCAGAGACGATATCCTAAAGTTGCCCGATGATGAGCCTCTCACTCGATTAGCGCTTAGTCATGCTTTTGCCCAAGAAACGAAGTTGGAGTTTTTTGAAACTGTGGCCCGCGATGTGATTCAAACCAACATGTTTGTCTCCAAAGAATTGGCCCGAACAGGCAAGGTCCCCTTGAGTCGTCGTGAGTTGTCGAAATTACGCGGTGTGTTGTTCGATACCAGCACGGATATCACTTGGCAGTTTAACCTGTTGGATACCCCTGAGTTTTTCTGGTCCTATCCAGAGCTTGAAGGCTTGTACAACGTGTTAAGTAAATACTTAGATATTAGTGCTCGACTAGCCATTTTGAACTCAAAGTTAGCTACGATACATGAACTTCTTGGCATGTTAGCGGAAGAACAAAAGCATAAACACAGCGCGTTTTTGGAGTGGATTATCATTATCTTGATTGCCGTAGATATTGCCATTTACATGCTGCCAGGGCATTAGCGCTTATAATTTAAGGTCTATTTGGTGTTTTTTTTATAAACATTGTGTCTAATGAATAACTTGTTAATTCACCGAGATAGGGCCATATTTAAAGCACGCCGTTAGGCTACGTGCCCGTATCGCCGGGCGCCATAGGGTGAGGAACAGCTTGATGGTTGTCCTCACTCTCCATTTCCTTTCTCTTCCCCCTCATCCGCTTTGCGATTATTTTACTTTGTAACAAACGTGTATCTTTTTTTGACATGTGTAAAATGCCCAACTACTTTTCGTCAAACAATTGTTACATTAAGCAGGGAGAAGCTATGCATTCACAAACGGACCAAATGAACCTTCGGGGACCTAAAAATACTCATCGCCCTTATAGGGCAGAGACTTTTACAGCCCAAGCCGTCACCAACACGTCAATCTATTATTTTCATGTGGCGGCAGATCGCGCTGAAGAAGTGTTAGATCACTTAAACGAGCGTTCGGAATATACGGCGCTCGACAATGTTAAGCGTGTTGAAGTGTTCGAAGGAGAGTTGTTCGCACGCTACGACGGCCAACTCCCTATTCATGTCTTCAAAGTCAATTAAGCCTTTGCCCCCAACGCTATGGCACGTTGTGCTGTAGCTTCGGGGTCTTCAACATACACGCCCATCCAGTCATGTGCTTGCGTGGCAATTATATGTACCATCATGTCAATGTGGGCTTGTTCGGCATTCAGGCACGGAATATATTCATAGCGCTCACCGCCCGCTTCCATAAAATACTCGCGATTTTCACCGCCGATTTCTTCAATGGTTTCTAAACAATCAGACGAGAAACCAGGACAGATGACCTGTACAGATTTAATACCTTTCTCAGGCAGCGATTTTAAGGTGTCGTCGGTATAGGGTTGCAGCCAGGGTTCACGTCCAAAACGTGATTGAAAGCTGGTCATGTACTCACCGTCTTTTAAACCCAATTGTTCAGCCACTAAACGCGTCGTTTTATGGCATTCGCAGTGATAGGGGTCGCCTTGTTCTAGATAGCGCTGAGGCATGCCGTGGTAAGACAGAATGAGCTTATCCGCTCTACCGTGTTCCTCCCAGTGTGCTTTGATGCTATTTACAATGGCTTCAATGTAATGCGTATGGTCGTGGTAATGACTAATGAAACGAAAATCCGGTAACCACCGGCGTTGTTTGAAGTTGTCTGCAATCGCATCAAACGTTGAACCGGTTGTCGCTGCGCTGTACTGAGGGTAAAGGGGCAGTACGACAAGTTTTTTTACCCCGGCCTTAGCCATGCTATCAAGGGCGCTGTCGATAGAGGGCTGTCCATAGCGCATCGCAAAATCCACGATGATATGGTCACCGTACTGGCTTTGTAAGGTATCGCGGAGCTTGTCACATTGGTCTTGGGTATGAAACAACAAGGGTGAGCCTCGCTCTGTCCATACTTCGCTGTAAGCTTCTGCCGAACGTTTGGGGCGAACATTCAAAATGATGCCATTGAGGATCATCCACCAAATAGGTCTTGGAACCTCGACCACCCGTGGATCCCAAAGAAACTGTTTCAAGTAAGGGCGAAGTGCCTTGGCGGTGGGCGCTTGCGGTGTTCCTAAATTGGTGATGAGTACGCCCACTTTACTGGGTGTGGCGTGGGAATAGTTGGGAGAGCCTTGGTAACGCATGGGCATCCTTAGAAGTAATAACGTATTGGGCTTATACGAAGGTCTGATAGGTGTGGATGAAATTCTAAACTAATTATCAGTGGGTGTTGACCCTATCTCTGAGAGCAACGATTGATCCGCATTCTGACACCAATGGTCGGGCGTGACGAAGAGCCGTTCGAATTCGCGGACATAGTAAGCGTGGTGCTCGCTTCTATCGATTCTAGCAATCATCACGGGTTGACTATCGTTGTCGAACTCATGTTCAAGATGATTACAAATTTCATCACCGTTGAACGTCTCAATATCTTTGCGTAATTTATAAAGCGGGGCAAGCCAGTCGCGGCGTTTAACAAGCGCCCACTGCGCATTGTCATGCCGACGTTTAAAAGTGTCGAGAGACACATGATAAGCATGGCTGTGTTCGGGCGCTGTGTATGGATCCAGGTCGTTTCGAGAGTGTTGGTAAAATAACATGCCCCCAACAGCAATGACCTTGGTTGGCATTAATACGCCGAGTTCCGCAAGCGCTTGGTTGCCCGGTAAGGTCTCGCTGAGATTAATTTGGTGTTCACTCAGGTGCTTAGCTTTGATGTCAAAGCGGTCTTTAAGCGAAGGGCCAATCCAAAAGGTCTGATGGTGATGGCGGTGTTCCAAATAGTATTTGGTGGCCACTTCCAAATGATAGACCAGACCATCTTGACGATTGCGCAAAATAAAATCGAACTCACCAATGGTTCTGGACGCATCGCGAATGGGTAAGTTATGCGCAATCAATTCAAATTGAGGAAAGCTGTCTAGAAAAAAGTGCCACAGGGCTTCGTGGTAAAACCCCAGCCGATGCGAGCGTTGGTTTTCAACAAAACGGTTTAAGTCTTTAGGGGCGCCAACCAAGGTGCGAAACCAAGAATTGAACATGTTCATGTCGATGGGCAGTTGGCGGCGAATGCCAGGGAAAGCCATGAGGCGGGGGCCAAGCACCGAGTAGGCTAAATGCTTGCAAGGCCCTGATGGCAATCCAACGTAATCAAACATGTGTGACCCTCTAAATATTCTTACTACTGTAGACTATGTCGAGGTTCAGGCCAATCGATTTGAAGCGTCGATATTCTATAATCCGCCTTCCCTTTTAGGGATTATCCCATTGGGGATTGCTTGGGTAGATTCGGACCTTGGGCGCCATGTTGAGTGCAGTGACGTAGGGCTGTTAATCGTCAATTTGATACAAAAGCCCCCCGTCTTCATGGATTGGTTTGCGTTATTCCGTGGCGATTTGATTAATGATGACCTCTGTCACTTCATTTACCGTGACAGACACGTTTTGCGTGTCGTGAAACACAATAAGGGCCCCCGCGGTTGAGCCATCCGCGAGTGGTGTGTCAGGCGTGGCCAAGGCCTCTTGTCCAAGTACTGTGTTTTCGGTGATGGTGAGTTCTTCAGGGCCAGAGTCCCCATTTATCGTCACCGTGGTATTGGCAGCCAGTTCCGTGCCGCTGACTAAGGTCACACCGCTGACGCTATCTAGCGCGTTGTCGCAGGTATACCCGACGGTATATGGACCGCTGAGAATAAAACCTATATCGGCAGTGCCGCTCGCGTCCACTAATGCGGTGGTGATTAAACGCTCAGACTGTGCGGCGAGCAGTTCCATCTGAGCATCACTCCCTTGCCACAAATACACCGCGCCAAAATTAGTGCTGAGTTCCTCGCTAATGCCGCAAACCTCATTGATCATGGTGCCATCCACCGTGACGGATATGGCGCCAACGTCTAGGTTGTCTACTAAGCGAAGTGCGGGGCGAAGCTTGTATTCCGGTGCCGCGCTATTCGGCTTAGTGACAGTAATGGATTTGCTCAGATCAAAGTCGATGGTGAAATCGCTACTGCCACCTTGCGCCACGGTAAAGCCAGAAACCAGTTTTAAACCGCTTTCGGCACCGCTAGGGATATCCAGTTCGATGGCATCGCCGCCCTCGGTGAGCTGGACATACGAATCGTTGACCCCATCCTTTGCCGCATTGACGTTTAATCGAATCCAATGATAAGCGCCTGCTGGTACAGCAATATTGTTAAAAAGGACCTCGGAGGCACTACCGGTCAGGGTTTTTAGGTCGATGGATTTAGTGTCAACAATAGCGCCGTTAACATCGGTAAGGGAAATGGCTATTTCATCGCCATCGGCGGGTTTAAGGGTCACGCCGGTAAACTCGACGACCACGCTGGCTAAATCTGCTACAGGGGCATCGGTAATCGCGACAGAAAGACGTCCAGTTGCAGGGCTGTTGTCTTGAGTGGTGGGGCTGGTGTCGCCAGTACCTCCACCACAAGCAGAGAGTAAAATTGCCGCAGAAATCACTGAGACAATGGGTTTTATCGACATATACTTCACCTTGTGGGTTAATGAATACACCTAAGTGTAGCGACTGGAATTAAAACAAGCGTGACCATGCTCTCAAAAAGACAAAATTGTTATCGAATCATTACAAAAAAACTACCAATGATCCTGCTACTGCTGAGTTTCTCGGTGGGGGCTTTAGCGGATAATTTAGTTGATTGGACGTTTATCGATGATCCAGAAAGTGCGTTGTCCGTCGAACAAGTCATCCTTTCGTTGGAGCAAGGCAAGGGACGTTCAGTAGAGGGTTTGTCCCGGGGCTTCACGCATGCCACGTCTTGGCTATCCGCGCCGGTACCTCATATCTCAGATGTCTTGTATTTATTACTTGAGCCCGGTTATCTCAATGAGATAGATGTATATGTCGTTGATAAGGAGAGAGTGTCGCGAATTTTTTCCAGCTACGAAGACACAGACCATGAAACGCCTTCCTTTACCATACGGCTAGATAAGGCGGAATCTTCACCCGATAAGGTCCTTGTGAGAGTGCGCACTACCAGCGCACATGTATTGAATGCCTTTTGGATGGATGAAAAGGCATTAGATAAACACAACAAAATAAGTAGTTTTTTAACGGGAGGTTATTTAGCGGTTATCGTGATGGCAGTGCTCAGCTATTTTGCATTAGGGCTTCGATTAGGGGAGTCAATGCACATCATCTATGCTCTTTACCTGTTGATGGTGGCTGTGATTGTTGTGTATCAACACGGCTTTGCGAGTGCATTGCCATGGCGGGATTGGGCATTTTCCGTACATTTTTCAGGTGTTGCCACTGCCTTGAGTTTTGCCTTCATGGCGTTATTTTTTAAAATGTTTTTCAGTGTCGATAAAACCCATTTTCCTCGTTCTAACTATTTATTAATGGTGGTGATGGCCTTGGGTGTTCTCACCGCGCTGTCCGCGTGGTCTGAGTGGTATGTCGAACTGGCACCCTTGGTGTATTTGGCGGGGTACGTATTGATGCTTAATGGCGCTTATCTTGCCTACATCGTGACATTTCGAGAGAACAAAGTAGAGGGGCGTTTATTTTTTATTGCCTTTGCCCAGTCGTGCCTCGCGGTCGTGATTACCACCAGTACATTAAACCAATGGATTCCCTTCACCGAGTTCGGCATAAATGCCTACTCTATTAGCGTGGTGTTGCAGGCCTTCTTGTTGATGATTGGATTCGTTGAGCGTCTTCACTATGCCGAAGGTAAAGCGCTGAAGGCCGCAGAAGAGTCAGAGTTCAAAGCGGTGACGATTGCCGGCGAAATGACCAGAGAAGTGTTTGAGGCCTCTGAGAAATTGCAGGCTTCCTTGAAACGAGAGCGTGATTTACGCCAAAGTCATGAGCATTTTATTAATACGATTAATCACGAATACCGTACGCCGCTCGCGATTATTAAGGGAAATGTTGACATGATCGCCTTAAAATTTCCTGAGGTTAAGGAGTTTTCAGAGAAAATTGATCGAGCCATGCAAAGATTTCGGCAACTGTTCGATCAAACCCTGCGGGGTTATCGAGAAATGAACACCGATCAGGTCGCAATGGAGTCCGTGGATATTGTGGCGTTTGTGAAAGATGTTGTGGCGAGTTCGCTAATTGGTTCCAGGGTCGATGGCATTTACCCGGAACACCCAGTGAACATTCAAACGGATCTCAATTTGTTGAGAACTGCATTACTTAACCTCCTCGATAATGCAGATAAATATATTTATCCTCGCGATGGGAGTGCCCATATTGATCTACATGTTTCAGAGGATGAACACCTGATAAATATTCGGATTGCTAATGATTATGACCCAGAAAATGGCAAACCCTCGTCCAGCTTGTTTCAGCCCTATGTGCGCGGTCCAAAGCAAACTGGCGTGTCTGGTCTTGGTTTTGGTTTATATTTAGTGAAGTCGAACATAGAAAAGGTAGGCGGTAAAATTCGCCTATTACCGAGTCAATCGAATAAATTCGCCGTGCTGATTGTATTGCCAAGGAGCGAACCCCAGTCATGAACAAGCTGTCCGTCATCCTCGTCGAAGACGATAAAGACCTAAGCGATATTACTGCGGAACATTTGCGGTTAAGAAATGTGGATGTTAAACAGGTATACAGTGGCATTGAGTTTTATGCGGCACTACAGCATGCCGTCTACGATGCTGCCATCATTGACTTAGGATTGCCAGATCAACCAGGCACTGTATTGATCCAGTATGCCGCGGCTAACACAAATATGGCGATCGTGGTTGTGAGTGCCTTCGATCAGACCGCGAAGCGCATTACGTGCTATGAAGCGGGGGCTGACACATTTTTGTCTAAGCCTGTCGATCCTGAAGAATTACATGTCGCCCTCGTTGGTTTGGCCAAAAAAGCGTTGGTGCGACATCAGCGTGATGTGGCTGTGGCGATAGACGATGAAAAGGTTACGCCGCCGCCAAATGGTAAAGCCAAAGCGGTCGACATCGCTCCTGAAGCCTGGGTGCTGGATACCTTAAAACGCCAGTTGCTTTCGCCTGAGCACATTGCGGTGGAGCTCAATCACAACGAATTTAAACTGTGTTACCGCTTGGCCTTGAGCAATGGGGATATTGTGAATCGTGCCCATATGCTTGAATCCATTTACAAGCGCGATGATGAGTCTGCCCAGCGCGCGCTCGATACCTTAGTGCGAAGGCTGAGAAAGAAAATTGCCGATGAAACTGAGGGCTTGACCCCCATTATGACCACGTATGGCGTAGGCCACTCCTTTACGGATCACATTGATATTATTCGCTGATCGCTAGACTCTAACGTGTTAAATAATCACATTTCTGTGAACCCTGTCACATTCTGTCAGATTTGACGGAATTGGTTTGATGCACACTTTTTTTCTCCCGGTATTATTCGCAACATCGCCATAAACCCATGAGTTATATTTCAAAACTTTTGGTTATTGGTGTGTTGACGACATACCCCAGCAGGATCGCTGGGCCAAAAGGGATGAAATATGAAAAGTTATAAATTGCTCATGGCTGGCGTTTTTGCTGTTGTTGCAACCGGTTGCACTGTGGCGCCAGAGGCCTTTGATGATGCAACCATCGCCAAGATCCTCTCCGATGATCGCGCCGCCGCATTAGCGGATGCCGCCCCAGTGACTGCGCCGATTACGATTGATGAAGCGGTTGCTCGCGCACTGAAATACAACTTGGATATGCGCACCAAACTGCTCGAACAGTCACTGTCTGCGGCTGAATTAGAAGCGGGCAAGTTCGACATGTTGCCTAAATTGATGGCCAACGCGGGTTACTTCTGGCGCAACAACGAATATGTGCGTTTTTCTGCCAATCCTGCCTCGCCCGATACGTTTACGAATGACACGCCGTTCATCTCTACCGAGCGCGAGCACATTGGCAGTGACGTGACCTTATCTTGGAGTCTTTTGGACTTCGGCGCGAGCTATTATACCGCTAAGCAAAATGCCGACCGCGTGATTGTGGCCTCTGAACGTCGTCGCAAAGCGATGCACAACCTGATTCAAAATGTTCGCAGTGCTTACTGGCGTGCCTTGGCGGCCGAAGCGCTAGGTGAGCGAGTGAGTAGAACCATTCAACAGGCTGAAGACGCGCTGCAATTGTCGCGCGCCATGAGTAATGAGCGTGTTCGCTCTCCCGATGAAGCCTTGCGCTATCAGCGTAACTTGTTAGAAAACCTTCGTTTGCTTGAGGCGGTTGAGCGTGAGGTGATTAACGCGCGCGTTAATTTGGCGAACTTGATGGGCTTGATGCCCGGCACGGCCTACAGCCTTGTGGAACCTGCCAACAAGCCATCACATATCGATGTTGGCCTGATGGAGTTGGAAGAAATCGCCCTAATGCGAAACACCGACCTTCGCGAGAAAATGCTCGATGCACGTATTGCCGCCAACGACACGCGTAAAGCTATTTTGAAATTATTGCCCGGTTTGTCATTTGATTACGGAATCCGTCGCGATGACGACTACTACTTGAAAAACCAAGAGTGGCAAGACGCGAGCGTTCGTGTGAGTTACAACCTGTTTAACTTGCTCTCGGCGCCTGCGATTAAACGCGCTGCCAAGAAAAACGAAGCCGTGGCTGAAGCGCGCCGCATCGCGCTACAGATGACCGTGCTGACCCAGGTTCATTTGACCTACTACAGCTATAACGAAGCGCTGCAACAGTTCTCTCGTGCGGACGACATCTACAACGTTGACAGTCAGCTCGCTAAATTGGCCACTAGCCAAGCCGAAAGTTCAACGGGTAGCAGCTTGCGTGAAATTTCGGCGTCGGTGACCAGTATTTTAAGTTTGGTGCGTCGCTACCAAGCCATGGCCAAAGTCAATGAAGCCGCCGGTCAAGTGCAAGCCACCCTTGGTTTAGAGCCCACCATTCCAAGCGTTGATGAAGCCTCTTTGAGCCAGTTAACCGACATGGTATCGGGTTGGACAGGCAGCGGTATGGGCTTAAATAACTTGCCCCTCCAAGCGCCACTGTTGTTCTTGAACGACAGCGCAGAGTAATGTCCGTGAATCGCATGCTGCTTTCGCTTGCCTTGTTGGCGCCACTTGCCCATGCCCAGTTTGGGGTAGACGGCAATGAAATGCGCGCCCAACTGACGCCAGTTAAATACGCCGCCTTAGCTGCTGAAATGCCAGCGAAGGTTGAGCGCGTCACCATGTACGAAGGCCAGGCCTTCAAGCGTGGTGATGTGTTGGTGGCCTTTGACTGTGAGATGCAGCGTGCCCAGTTGCAAAAAATGCAGGCTCAGTTGTTTGCCGCTGAAACCACACTGACCGGCAACGAGCGCTTAAGTGAGCTCAATGCGATTGGTGCCGTGGAACTCAATACAAGTCGCGCAGAGGTTCAGAAGGCCAAAGCCGATGTGGCGTATCTTCAAGCAACGGTTAAGAAATGCACTGTTTCTGCGCCGTTTGATGGTCGTGCCGGCGATGTATTAGTCCGCGAACAGCAATTTGTTAAAGCGGGTGACCCGCTACTCAATATCTTCGATGACTCCGCGCTTGAACTCGAGTTTATCGTCCCTTCCTCGTGGTTGGTGTGGCTTGATCCTGGCCACCGTTTTGAGGTGAACATCGAAGATACCAATAAGACATACCCCGCCCGACTCAAGCGATTGTCTGGGCATGT
>DATHYR010000110.1:0-5545 GCA_035458985.1 Pseudomonadales bacterium | reverse complement strand
AGGTAGCCGTCGAAGTAGGAATTACTGGCTTGATTTCGACCAATATAGTGTGCTTGAGTGTTATTTACTTGAGTGTCATAATTTAAACTTACAGCGTTATTTTGAGTTGTAGTTGCTTGAGTTCCGTTTACATAAATTTTTACACGATTAGTGCTTGTTGCTTGCGTAGTATCCACCGCAAGGACAATGTGATACCAAGCAGAGGGGTCACGGAATAAAGCCGCTGTATAAAAGTTCACACCCGCTGAACCAGCAAGAAATGAAACAAAAAATGAGTTTGGTACATTTGCACCGAAACCACAAATAAACCAAGGAGTACCAGAACCTGCTTGAAACACAATGTTATCGCTTCCGCTAACATTCCCACGCTTAACCCACGCACTCCATGTCCAAGTCTTGCGGTTTCCAGCAGACGCAGGTGTCCAACTCAGGTAACTGCTCTGGCTTGCATTGAAGCGCAAAGACTCGTCGATGGTGTAGTCGCCACCTTGACCAGATGCGCCCGCTAGGATGTTGGAACCAATTACGCTCATGAATAGTCACCTGTAAAGACTGCGTGAATTGAGCCTGTCGTGCGCACGATGTAATCAACACGATCAATAGCGCCAGCGGTTGTCGTCAGCGTTGGTGCTGTGCCTGTGGTGAAGTCCCAGTAAGACCCCCATGCCAAGGTGCGTGAGCCTGTACCGTCTTGCACAATGAAGATTGAACCACTCTGACCAGCCGCTAGGTTGGTGGGGTTAGCCATCGTGCGGTTGCCACCCAAAGTGACCGTGAAGTTATTAGCCACGGCAAAGTCTGGCGTGATTGTTGTTCCGTCTGTCAGCGTTGAGATAGCACCGCGCTGGGCGGCTGTAAACGTCTGTGCGGCGTTAGTCACCACGACATAAGCTAACTCTACGTTGTCGATGTGCGTTACGGCATCGGTCGTTTGGTCAAACGTTGCTACGCTAATCCAAGCATCGTTATCCTCATTGCGAACCTTCAGGATATGATTGGTTGTGTCCATCCATAGCTGATTGGCGTAAGGTACGCTTGGGGCGGTTGTGCCAGAGGATGATGAGGCAATAGCCCCCAGAGCATCGTTTAAGTCAGCGCGAAAGGCTGGGAAACCTTGGTTTGCTATGGAAAAGTCGTGTTGTGCCATGTTTACTCCTATGCGGCGGCAAGTTCGCCATATCCTTTGGCGACATAATCAAATGTGCGGCTAACCGCTGAACCGCCTGAGTTTCTAAACGTAATTGTAAACCCAGACGCTGATTTTGAGGTAATTTCGTAGTAGTCGCCTTGGGCTAAATTCTCAGCGGCAATTGCTACTGCGGGTGTCTCTTTGAACGACTTGGCATAGGTTACGACATACGCGCCAGCCCCGCTTACAAGGTTATCCCCAGACACCACTCGGTCAGGCATATCAATGTTAACGCTCAATGTCTCAAGTTGTGGGCTAGATTCACCAGATGTGGTCGTAAGCACCGCTTTGAACTTAAACGCACGCGCCTTATAGTCACCCACAAAGAACGGACGCCATGCAGACCAGACTGGGCTACCAGCAGGATTATCTTCTGTCGTAGAGACAAACAATTGGATGTTGGTGTCGCCGTAGCTGTTGGGGTCGCCATCAAATAAGCCTACACGGTCGTCAAAGTTGCCTGTGGCATCGTCAAACAGGTTGATGTAGTCAAGGCGCGTGACAGTCAGATTAGCCGTTACTCGGCTGGTGTAAATCTGCGTCAGGTCAAAGTAATTGGCAAACTCGTATGTGCCTGTGGTCGATACAGTGCCCGAGCCTGAGTCAAAGTCCCCATCAGCATCGTCAAATAGCCCTGTAATGTCGTCAAAATCCGTGGAGGTATCCAACACAAGGTAGCCGTCTTCCGTGACGCTACACTCGGTTTTAGAGCCTGAGAACGTTGGGCTTTCCGTGATCGTTGCCACCACGTTGAGGTCTTTAATGTCCTCAATAATGGCGATGGTCTGGGTTGCTTGTAATGATTCGTTACCCAGTTTGTCAATCGCTTTTATAAAGTACGTTCCTGTCATGGCAGGAGCGATGGCGAAAGTAGCTGGGCGGGATACCTTGGCAATCAGGTCAATGGCGTTGGCATAGTTCGCGCCGACTGTCTCACGCGCATGGCGAATCCGATAGTGCGACAGGTCAAGGTCAGGCACAGGCGTCCAAGTAAGATATGCCTGAGTGCCAATAATGTTGATCGTGAAGTCTTGCACATCCTGTGGCGGCGCTGTTTTGCCAACCACTTCATGTGTCTCTGTCGTCCAAGCAGAACGGATACCCAAGATGTTAATTGATCGAGCGCGAATGTCATAGGTAGCGCCATCAATCACGTTAGCCAATTGGAACGTACTGCCAGAGGCTTGACCAAGGTTTAGCCAGTCGCTTTCCGATTGTGGCTTGGCTTGCACTTCGTAACGGTCTTGGAATGTAGCCGTTCCATCAAGAGTGACTACTAACTTCGTGACAATCGTTTCGGCGTTAATCTCCAGCGTGTCGGTAGATGTGATGCTGGGCGGCGTGATATTTGTAACGCTTGGCAGATTCGTGTTGGGGGCTGGGTCGTAAGGCGATTCTTCGCTTGTTGACCAGTCATAGACGTTGCTTGCTACTTCGCGCAATTCAAGGTCAACACCAAGAGTTTCGCCAAATGAGATTTGTGAGCCAACCACCTCAAAGGGTTTGTTTGACCAACCCATGCGTGTATTGTTAATTCTCACCACATCACCGACTTGGGCTTTTAAGCCTGTCAGCTTCATTGGCAGGGAGGTTGTAATCTGCTGGCGTGCGCGTAGCAGTTCAATCTTTGCCAAGCGTTGAGCCATGCTTGCAGATGTAGTCCAAGGCAACTCAATTGACTTGAGATTTTCCTCTCCATTGTCTTGAGCCACATAAGTTGCAGAAGTAACTGCTGGGAAGTCTGTTACAACATAGTTGTCATCAGGTGACAAAAATACGCCTTTGACGCCATTGAAACTCTCACGGCGGCTAACCAGTGATTGCACTCGGAAACCACCGCGCAAGTCATTTTCATCAAATGTAATTGTTGGCGTTTGATAAGCACCAGCCAAGATTCTCCAGACGCCACCAGACCAGATACAGCGACCAGCCATTGAGGAGACAATTTGGTTGATAACGTCTTCTGGCTTGCTGGATGAGGGGAAAGCGCCGTGAGCCTCGTAGCGGTTTTCTGTGCCACCAGCTACAAGCGAAACATCCTCATCACAGATGTTAGCGGCGGCGGCTAGGGCTGTTTCATCAATCTCAGTTGCGTAATTAGCACCCATGCCATATCGGGTGTCAGTCAAATAATCAGCCAAGCAAAGGGCTGGGTTTGATGACCAAACGGTTGTAGCGGTGCGCGGGTCGTAGACCTTTTTGCCGCGAATCAATGCCGACACGTTGGGCATACCGTTGTAGTAAACGTCCTGATCGTACTCAAGGCGAACATACAACAAAGCGCGACCACGAACCCGATGGTTTGCAGTCCATTTGCCAGCAGACTCAGCCACCAAGTCACTAAATGCGGTTTGGTCAGATGTGCCTAGTTTGTACTTAATCCGAGCCTTGCCAGCATACTGCCCAGACGTAACGTTGCCAGAACCATCAATCGGAACTTCGACCTCGTTAAAGTAAATCTTCTCTACCGCATCAATCTCATGCCCAGTTAAGGCAATGACCATGTGCAGATACTTGTTGGAGTTGGTCGATTCAAGATAAAGAATCGTGCCGCCCAATCTGGTGCGACCATAAGTAATAACGTGAGGCGCAATCGGCTGTCGAGATGTGACAGTCCGATCTTGTAATGTAATGGAGCCGCCGCCTATTGTTGGCGTCTTTGTTAGCGATGCAGAGACACCACTAAGGACTAAAGATGTAACAAAACTTGTTGCAAAGTAAGCGGTTGCACCAGTTAAAGCCAAACTGCCAACAGTAAATGTAGCGGTTCCAACAGCCGCCAAACCAGCCACCATGCCGACACCAGTAGCAACTGCGGCGACAACGAGGGCGGCTTTAACGTACTTTGCCATTTATATGCTCCAAGCGTTGATTGCTTCTCGCATCGAGATAAGAACCAATCCAGTTTCTGTGACTACGGCTATTTTATCGCCTACGCAAACTCCGAGGGCTAAATCATCATTAGATTTAACCAAAACAGCATCGCCACGCTTGGCTAAAAGAGTCTTCTTTGACTCACCAAATGAGTTATTGGCAACACCTTCTACGCCACCATACTTTAAAAGCCTTCTAGCGGCTCCCTTGGACGTTTTATATCCTCGGTAGGGCTTGGCATAGTCTATTCCAGTAATCGCCTCTGCGACCCTAAAAACAAACATACAACAGTCGTTTGTGCCCCATTCAAAAGCGCCTGTTTCCTCAAGCGCCTGTGACATTTTTGATTCCCAGCCATCAAGCCTCATGAGCGCCCCCAGTTAAGGGTGATTTCCTTCATTGTTGGCACAAACTCACATCCAAGGTCGCCAGCGTACTCGCGTTGCTGTTCCTCATTGGTGTACCTAGATTCTTTTGATCTTTGCAAGTTAATCAGGCGAGATTCGTAAGTAATCGAAATGGTCGATGTTTCTCCGTCTTCTTGAATTGCTGGAATGTCTAGCTTGCCCTCAAAAACCATGTGAGGGTCTGCAATTACTCCGTTTTCATCCAAGAAGCCAAGATAAACTTTTCCAGACTTACCTTGCTGTGATTCCTGTAAAGCCAAGGAGATCATTTCCGATGGGATGCCGTTCATGGTCACGGTTATGCCATTGGCTTGAATCTCGTTTGTTTCTTGAACGGCTGATATGCCCATCAAGTTACCGACACCAATCCAAGTTTCACCATTCCAAGACAAGTCACCGTATCCTGACCACATCCTGACATAACCAGAGGAGAACAAACCTTCAAATAACAAAAACGGCTGAACTTGAGCCGCCGCAATTGCTGTTTGTACGCCAGCGGTTAAATCCCGACTCATAATGCCTCCACACAGGCAAAGGTCATGCCGTAGATGCTCATGTTGTCAATGGAGTACTCTGTTTCGTTGCTTGCAAGCCGCCACAAACCTTGCGTATTGCTTACAGTGATTGCCGCATCATCGGCTGGCGAGGAGCGCAGATTAGGGAAGATGTTGATGGTTGCGTTGCCAGAACCGTCTGAATTAACATCGTCCAGAACTTTGTGAAGCCTTGTGGTAGAACCAGACCCCAGTTGAATCCAATCGCCAGCCTTCAAGATTCCTGTGGTGCTTATTGTCCAACCATCGGTAATCAACTCATCACCTGTCTGAGATGCGCCGTTTACTAAAGGTGTTCCAGTGCCTACACCGCGAGGGGCAGTATTATCTTTGTCGCCCAACAAGAATGTGCCATAAACACCGTTCATCTTGAGCAGAAAGGCAACAGCTTGCTCTGCGTCTGCACGCTTCATAGGAGGGAGACTTACTTCAGCTTCCCACCATTGACCTTGGTGCTTGTAGACCTGTTGTTGCCCAGTAAAGGGGGATGACGAAATGCCAACAACGTTACGCGCCCGAAT
>DATHYR010000109.1:0-1056 GCA_035458985.1 Pseudomonadales bacterium | reverse complement strand
CTGGTTCAGAAGATATAAGTATCGCCCGTCAGAGGCTGAACCATGCGAGTCATTCAACCAGGCCGACAAATCGGCATTAAGTTGAATCTGCTCATCAAGGGTCATGGTCAAACCATCGGGACTGAGCGTGAATAATCGCACCCTATCGCTGTTGACATCAATCGTCCCCAAACGCCCGTCTGGCATGGCAAACAAAGTGCCAAACATCCAAAAACTCATGGTTGAAAGTTGGCTTGCACCACCCGTCACTGTCACTGGGCGAACGGTGGAGGTATCAAGGGAGATTTGGTACACCACGTCATCATCGGGCGACGCCGTGGCATTAGCATTGCGCATGTACAAGAAGCCGTTCTGGTACACCAATTCGTTGTGCCAATTACCCGGTGCAAAAGGATTGCCATTCACATCGGTCAACTGATGATCGGCGATGCGCTGTCCAGTCATGTCATGTTCAATAATGCGAGTACTGGCGTCGTATCCATAGTAATAGAGGAAGACGCTCTCACCATTGGTCGTAAAACCGGCAATGTCCCAATCATTGTTGGTATAAGCGGAACCTCCAACATGATTAAAATCAACACTGGTGAACTGGTCTAAGCGGACAAAATCATCGTGTAAATAGGCGGTATTATTAAAGGACGAGAGATCTTCAATCGTGCCGTTGGTCACACTGGAGCCATTCCAATAGCCGCGCAATGCAGTATTAGTGAGGTCACTACCCGATAACACTGCATTCATGCTAGCGCGAATCTCGGCTTCTGTTCGAGCCGTGCTCCAAATACGCAGCTCGGTCAACTGGCCGTCAAAGTTAGCGTCGGCTACATACCAATTGCTCTTGCCTGCAAAACTGTTGGTACGGGTAATGTTGGTGGGGGCCTCAAACGCATTCGGTATATCGAGGGATTGCTCTTGGCCGTTGAAGTAAATTTTCACGCCACCATTGCCGTCATAGACGGCGGCCACGTGCACCCATTGACCTAGCGGCAACGTGACCTTAGTAATCGCCGTCGCCGAGGCGGCTTGGTTAATACCGTTGTATTGTTCCAGGGCTATTTT
>DATHYR010000108.1:0-1017 GCA_035458985.1 Pseudomonadales bacterium | reverse complement strand
AGATAGAAACAGACATGAATCAGATCATGGCGTTTTATCGTACTATCGTCGGCCGGCATCCTAAAGTGATCCCTGATTACCAAGCCTAGAGCACCAATCGGCACCATAGGCATGTGCGATACTCGGTTGTTGAGGCCGCTTGTCTAATCAAAGAGTGGGCGTTATAGTGCCCATTCTCATTTCAATTTTGTATACAATCTCATGTCGTTAGATACTTGGCTGTTATATTTATTCGCGATCACATTAATTGCCATATCTCCGGGGCCGATGGCCATGCTGTCTATGTCCCATGGTATTCATTACGGTAAAAGCCGCAGTCTAGCGACTGGCTTGGGCAGTGTCTGTGCGGCACTTATTTTAATGATGGCGTCGGCAGCTGGGCTTGGCGCGTTAGTCAGTGCCTCTGAATATGGGTTTTCCGTGCTGAAATGGTGTGGTGCAGGGTATCTGCTATTTCTAGGAATAAAGTTAGTGATGACCAAGGCTCATGGCTTAGGGGCCGAGCTGGTGGTCGCACAAGGCAAAGGTACACCAGTACAGTTATTTAAGCAGGCGTTTTTCGTCGGCATGAGTAACCCTAAGGATTTGCTGTTTTTTGCTGCGTTATTCCCGCAGTTTATCGATATGAGTGCACCGCAAATCACTCAATTGGTGATCTTAGCGTCGACGTGGGCTGTGGTCGATTTTAGCTTTGTGATGATTTATGCCAGCATGGCCAATGTGCTTGCCCCCAGCCTGAAAGCCAGCAACAAGCTACATTGGTTTGATCGCACCAGTGGTGGCGTGTTTTTAACGCTCGCTGCCATCTTGATCGCTAGAGAATAATCGCGGCGAACTCAAAGCCATGGCCTAGCTTTTTAGCGCTAAGCCGCGAAAATCATTACCCGTAGGTGATTGAAAGGCTTTTAAGCCAAATTCCGGCAGAATGGCAAAAATATGATCGAAGATATCTGATTGAATGCCTTCATAAAATGCCCAGCGAGTATCATTGGTGAAAATGTACAGCTCTAACGGAAG
>DATHYR010000107.1:0-4515 GCA_035458985.1 Pseudomonadales bacterium | reverse complement strand
GCATTGGTCAACAAGGCCCTTGCGATCAATCCCAGGCATCCCATGGGGCTGATGATGTCTGGTGTGGCGGCCTACAGGCGCGCTGATTTCTTAATGGCTATTCAGCAATGGGAAACTTTGCTCAGTATGCTGGAGCCTGGCTCAGGGGACGCCCGACAAATTGAAGACAACATTACTGCGGCTCGTAACAACGCCAATTTAAGTGCCCAAAACAAGCCGGCTTCCACCCCGTCCAACATGATGCCGCCCGTGGCTGCTGACGCTGCCAATGGTATGACGACTGACATGATCAACCAAATGGTGGAAAGACTGGCTAAGCGTCTTGAAAGCAACCCACAAGACATCCAGGGCTGGGCTCGCCTTGCGCGAGCTTACAAAGTTCAAGGGCGACTGGCCGAGGCCATCAAAGCCTACGAAAAAACCGGTTCACTTATGGATAGCGACGCTGATCTTTTAAGTCAATACGCTGACACCTTGGCCACACAAGCCAATAGCTTGCAAGGTAAGCCACGGGACCTCATCAAAAAAGCATTAACCATCAACCCTCAACACCCTAACGCGTTGATGATGGCTGGACAAGGCGCGTTCGAAGCGGGTTCTTTTCAGTTGGCAATTGGTCACTGGGAAAAGGCTTTGCAAGTTCTTCCAGCAAACTCACCTGACCACAACCTGGTGCAAAAAGAAATCCAGGACGCCAAAAACAGGCTTCAAAAACCCTGAGCACAGCGTGTTGATAAACATGTGAAAACAAAACGGCTTTCTCAGTACTTATCAACAAGCGCAGCGACTTGAGACGACTTGTTCATATGGGTAAACCCCAAACCGGCCAGCCTGTCCACAAAGGTAAGCGGTGTCAAAGCCTTTGAACCATAAGGATTTTTTAGACTTTTCCCGAAAAATGATCACCACCTACTACTACCACTATTTATAACTATTACTTTATTACTTAAGTCAGTACAACAACTATTCGGGAGTCCATGTCTTGTTGGGTTGCCATGTTTTGAGCAATAGTGCGTTGGCCATCACGCTCACTGAACTTAAGGCCATTGCCGCACCTGCAACCATGGGGTTGACATAGCCCAGAGCAGCCAAAGGAATGCCCGCGACGTTATAGATGAAAGCCCAAAACAAATTCTGCTTGATTTTGATGACTGTTTTTTCTGAGATGTCTAACGCAGCACTGAGCAAGCGCAGATCCGGCCTCATCAAAGTAATGCTGGCCGCATGCATGGCTACATCAGTGCCG
This sequence comes from Pseudomonadales bacterium, assembly GCA_035458985.1. Classification (GTDB taxonomy): domain Bacteria; phylum Pseudomonadota; class Gammaproteobacteria; order Pseudomonadales; family JAHEIH01; genus JAHEIH01. The sequence goes on along the minus strand of DATHYR010000107.1, from coordinate 3,269 downwards.
TTGTTGATGTTGGCCATCGCGATACCAACATCAGCACTTGCTAGGGCGGGCGCGTCGTTAATTCCGTCTCCCACCATCATGACCTTGTTACCTTCAGCCTGTAACTTTTGGATGTGAAGTGTTTTTTCGTGTGGAAGTACATCGCTCACAACCTGTGTAGAAGCCAAGCCAATGGCTTTGGCCATGGCTTGGGCTGAAGCTTTTTGGTCACCGGTCAACATCCAGACTTGGTATTTGTTAGCTATAAGCGCTGAGATAACGCTACTGGCTTCGGGCTTTGGTGAGTCCGAAAAGGCCATCAAAGCCAAGGATTTCCATGACGAATCAGCCTCTTGCTGGGCCATCATTGCCAATGTCTTTCCTTCTGCTTGAGACCGTTGTATGGCTTCATTCCATTGATCAAACGGGACGTTTAATTCAGTCATCCAGCGTAGATTGCCAATAGCAATTTTTTGTTCATGAATAAACCCCGAAAGACCTTTACCAGGAATGGTCTGTGTGTTGTGAACTTCAGTGAGCACACACTTTTCTCTTAAGGCTTGCTGTACCACGGCACGCCCCAAAATGTGCTCGCTATTTTTTTGAAGTGACGCAGCCAGCGCTAAGTTGTCACCTCGCGAAAGCCCAGGCGAGGCATTAAATTCATCAAGTTGAATAAGCCCTTTGCTAAGTGTCCCCGTCTTATCAAACACAATGACTTTGCTTTCACAAGCTAGCTCCAGGGACTGGGCATCTTTGATCAAAATGCCATGCTTTGCAGCAATGCCAGTACCGGTCAATATGGCAGCAGGTGTAGCCAAACCAAGAGCGCATGGACAGGCGATAACCAAAATTGTTACTGCGCGAATCAAGGATGTTTCCATGTCCAGGTCCCACCACAAGCACAGCCCAAACGAGACGAGTGCGATAAGAACCACAACAGGGACAAAAATCGCACTGACACGATCCACAAGTTTTTGGATTGGTGCCTTGTGAGCCTGTGCGTCTTCAACCAGACGAATGATGCTGGACAAAACCGTGTCTGTGCCAGTAGCACGAACCGACATTAAAAACAACCCATTGCCATTGATGGTGCCGCCGGTAATGGGGCTATCAAGGGTTTTAAACACGGGCAGAGGCTCACCGGTGAGCATGGACTCATCAACATGGCTGTTGCCTTGCGTTACAACACCATCAGCCGGCACCCGCTCACCCGCTTTAACCACAACCGTATCGCCGATCATGATTTCATCGACAGGCACATCCGTCTCTTCGTTTCGGATCAAAACATGGGCAATCGTTGGACGCAGCTGATGCAGCGCACGGATAGCAGAAGTCGTCTGGAATTTGGCGCGTGCTTCCAACCATTTGCCCAACAAAACCAGCGTGATGATCACAGCGGAAGCTTCAAAGTACACATGGGGAGGGCGACCAGCTTCAGAGGTGAGCCACAACCACATCGACAAACACCAAGCGGCGCTGGTACCCAGAGCAACCAGCAAATCCATGTTTCCCGTTTTTGCCCGCAAAGCGTACCAGCCAGCCTTGTAAAAGCGCCAACCCAAAACGAATTGCACAGGTGTTGCCAGCGCTGCCTGGACCCAAACCGGGATATGCAACTCAAAACCCAAGGGCAACAAAAACATAGGAAGCGCCAGGGGCAGCGATAAAATTGCTGCAACAGCAACGGGAATAAATGCTCGCCAGATAAGCGCGGGAGACCCGGCGCTGTCTATTTGTCGTACCATGGGCTCATATCCCGCTTCACGCACGGCACGGCGAAGAGCACTTTCAATAGCGTTGCTTGCCTGGAACTGAATTCGTGCGGACTCGGTTGCTAAATTCACTTCAACAGACGTAACCCCATTGACTTTTTGCAGAGCCTTTTCCACGCGTGACACGCACGAGGCGCATGTCATGCCGCCAATAGCTAGGTCTAGTTGACCGCCGGTTTTAGAATCAGCGAACGCCATAACACCTCCAAAATAGTGCACGATGGCGGCGCGCCCAATCAATAACAAAGGCCTTGTACGGGAGTAAGAACATGAAGCACATTTTCAACGTAAAAGGAATGAGCTGTGGACACTGCGAAAAAACGGTGATCAAAGCGCTAAAAAAAGTAGATGAACAGGCTATTGTTCAGGTCAGCTTGGACGAAGAGCGTGTTGAGGTGCAATCGTCGCAAACCGATCAACGCTTGATTGAAGCCATTGAAAACGAGGGTTACACGGTCGTTCGGTGAGCCTCAAAACGCCGCTCAAACCCCGCGCAAACGCTGCAAAAACCGGTGCCCAATCTGTGGATAACGTTGTAAAACTTGTGACTAATTCTTTTTGCCGGAGTAAACTGCCCTCGCAGGGCTTTTGCAAACCCAACAAACATTGGGCCTCTGATTGCGCAGCAAACAGGATTGACAACAGCCGGCGAACAAAAGTCTTTTCGGGCGCATTCTTTTGAAAGCGAGCCACCCATGACTGCGCAGAGTCCTGCCAAAAAATCGTTAAAGGTTTACGTCAAGATGCACGACGGCACGCGCATGTTGGGAAGCTTTTATATTGGCCCCAGCGAGCGCCTGCAGGACATCATGAACGACGAGCGCAGCTTCTTGCCCTTGTACGCCTTTAATGAAAAAAGCAACAAGCGGCATATTGTGATGGTTGCCAAACGGTATGTTGAACAAGTTGAAGAATTTGTGCCGAGTGAAACCACCCAACCCGTGCAGCGAAGCGCCTTCAAACCCGATCCAGGAAAACCCGAGCTACAGGACCGGCGCACCACGCCTGTGAATGAACTTAGCCTGGACGACAGGCATTTTGAAAAAAAGCGCGCGACCGACGAATAATCGTCAAGATACCGGGGCAGAAAGCCCTGTCCCGACTTAAACCGCCAGATGCTGCCGTTGCCGTTTGTGGCGTTGAAATGGGTTCTGCGAAGGCTTAGCCCCCGACTTGGATAACAGGCCCCGCAAGCATTCGGGCTGGTTTTTGGCGCCGCTTCGCAAATAGTCGCTTAGAAGACGTTGGCGCACCTCCTTAGCAGGCAAGCCTTTGGAGCAGAGGTAGTTGAAAAGCGCGTCCAGCAAGGTTTCGGGCGTCAGTTGGTGAGCGCGTTGCTGCTCTGACCACAATGCCAAAGAAAAATCCCAAAAATTTAAAAATGCTGACTTGTTTTGCGCCAAGCCTAAGAGCAAGACCAGGCCCTCTTTAAAGCGCCCGGAATTAGCGATTAAATCCCAGTAACGGGCAAGACGCGCAAAGTGTGTGACCTCTTGCGCACTGACGACCGCTGTT
>DATHYR010000106.1:0-8940 GCA_035458985.1 Pseudomonadales bacterium | reverse complement strand
ACTTTTGGTTTTAACAGTTCACGTGTTCTGCGAACACGTTCCCGCAGGCCCATAGCAACGTTATTGCACGTGGTTAATGGGCTTCATCCCAGTTGATGCCAACGCCAGCCTCAACCAGTAAGGGCACACGCAACGTTTCAGCATCAGACATCAGCTGAATGATTTTTTCACGCACTGTGTCTAACTGATGTTCTGCCACCTCAAACACCAATTCATCGTGTACCTGCATAATCATGCGGGCATCCACATCAGCGGATCGTAACCAGGCATCAACCTTTAACATGGCCAATTTTATGATGTCGGCCGCGGTGCCTTGCATGGGGGCATTGATCGCCGTACGCTCGGCCGCTTGGCGACGCATACCGTTAGAGGAGTTGATCTCAGGTAAATTCAGGCGACGTCCGCGCAGTGTCTCAACAAACCCCTTTTCAGCCGCCTCGCTGCGGGTATTGTCCATGTAGCGTTTCACCCCAGGATAGGTCGCAAAATATCGGTCGATAAATGCTTGGGCTTCTTGGCGTCCAATATGCAATTGCTTCGCTAATCCGAACGCCGACATGCCGTAGATCAAACCAAAGTTTACTGCCTTGGCGCTGCGCCGCATATCTGACGTCACCTCATCAAGTGACACACCGTACACCTGAGCCGCCGCCGCTTTGTGAATATCTTCACCATTAGCGAACGCTTGCAGGAGACCTTCATCCTCTGACAGATGCGCCATAATTCGAAGTTCAATTTGCGAATAGTCTGCCGCCAATATCTTATACCCCGCAGGGGCGACAAACGCCTGCCTGACCTTACGGCCCTCCTCCGTTCGAATCGGTATATTCTGCAAGTTTGGATCGGAACTCGACAAACGCCCGGTGGCCGCTACCGCTTGGTGGTAGGACGTGTGCAAACGGCCCGTACCAGGGTCAACCATATCTCCCAGTTTATCGGTATAGGTTGATTTAAGTTTGCTAAGCCCCCGATACTCCATCAATACACGGGGCAATTCGTAGTCAGCCGCCAACTCAACCAACACGTCTTCCGCGGTGGATGGCGCACCTTTGGGTGTTTTCTTAATAATCGGCAGCTTTAATTCATCAAACAAAATCTCGCCTAATTGCTTGGTGGAACCCAAGTTGAATTCACGCCCAGCAACGCGATAAGCCTCTTCAGTCAATTCCGCCATTCGCTCACCCAGCCGTTGGCTGTGCTCGGCCAGCATGGTGCGATCAATCAGGGTACCATTGCGTTCTATACGCTGAAGAACAGGCACCAACGGTACTTCAATATCGTTATAAATACGCTGTAGACCTGCCACCTGTGACAGTCGTGGCAACATCGCCTGATGCAAACGCAGAGTAATGTCGGCATCCTCCGCGGCATATTTCGCTGCATCCGCTAATTCAATCTGGTTAAAGGTCAGTTGCTTCGCGCCCTTGCCGGCAATGTCTTCAAAATGCACCGTATGCACACCGAGCTCACGCAAGGCTAAGCTATCCATGTCGTGTCGACCCGCGGTTGAATCGAGCACGTAAGACTGCAGCATGGTGTCATGGGCGATGCCACGCAACTCAATACCATGGTTTGCAAGAATGTGTTTATCGTATTTTAAATTCTGCCCAACTTTGGCAACGTTAGCATCCTCAAGCAAAGGCTTAAGTGCTGCCAATACCTTGTCTCTGTCTAGTTGCGCTGGTGCGCCCAAGTAGTCATGAGCCAAGGGAACATAAGCAGCACAACCAGGGTCTACAGCGAAGGAGACACCCACGATACGAGCCTGCATATAATCTAAACCGGTGGTCTCAGTATCAAAGGCAAATAATGACGCTCTTTTCAATGTCGTTAACCAGGCATCAAATGCCGCCTCATCAGTAATGCACTGATAATCTAGGATGGCCGGTGCCGACTGCGTGGCAATTGGATCGGGAGGCTCTACACCACCGAACATATCGGACTGTTCATTAAGGGCTTGTTGAGGGCTTTTTCGAGACGCATTAACCTCGGCTATCCACGACTTGAACTCCATCTCAGTAAATAATGCCGTTAATTTTTCTGTATCGGGCTCAGACACGGTAATGCTGTTAACATCACACGGTAATGCTACGTCTGTTTTGATGGTGGCCAACTCATACGATAAGGGCAATTGCTCGAGCGCGGCGCGGAGATTTTCGCCAATTTTGCCGCCAATGTTGTCGGCATTATCGATCACACCCTGCAGCGAGCCATACTCTAACAGCCATTTAACGGCTGTCTTGGGGCCACATTTTTCAACACCTGGAATATTGTCGACCTTATCACCCATTAGGGCTAAGTAATCAATAATTCGATCAGGTGGAATACCGAATTTTTCTACGACACCGTCGTGGTCCATCACGGTATTGGTCATGGTATTGATGAGTGTGACATGCTCACTTACCAACTGCGCCATATCCTTATCACCGGTTGAGATCACGGTCTCAATCCCCTGCTCGGTCGCTTGTCGCGCCAAGGTCCCAATCACATCGTCTGCTTCAACGCCTTCGATGACGAGACGCGGTAAACCCATCGCATCGACAATGTCGTGTATGGGTTGGATTTGCAGCCGAAGATCGTCGGGCATGGGTGGACGATTTGCCTTGTACTCACTGTACATGTCGTTACGAAAAGTCTTTCCTTTCGCATCAAACACCACCACTATCTTACTGTCAGCGTACGTCTTCTGAAGCGATCGCAACATATTGATTACACCTTTAACCGCCCCAGTGGGCTGACCCTTGGAATTGGTCAGGGGCGGGAGCGCGTGAAAGGCGCGAAACAGATATGACGAACCGTCGACAAGTACCACTGCCATAAATATCCTTAATTAAAGTTGTTGAAGGCGCTCTTGAGCGCTCTTGGCAAGATCACCCTCGCCCTGTGCAGCTTCACTATAAAAGCTCCGTGCGGCCGTCTTATCGCCACGCGCACTGGCTAGTTCTCCTAGGTGGAAACTGGCCGCTATTGTACTGAGTCGCTCGCGACTGGCGAGCAAATCCTGTTCGGCGGCATTGTTATTACCTAATTCTTTGCGCACGAGTCCTCGATATAAGTGGCCAGAAAAGAGATCAGGATTATTGGCGATAGTCTTACTAAATGCCGTTTCAGCGCCTTTTTTGTCGCCCTGCTTGAAGAGGACTTGGCCCTTGGTTTGCCAGAATAGTCCTTCTTTGGGCTGGGCAGCGATGGCCTTATCCACAAGGCTTAAGGCAGCGGTTAAATCCTCTTTTTGTAAGGCTTGCATCGCTTCTGTATTTGCCTTGTAGGCCGCCGCGTCACGTCGTAACTGCGCCATCGCACGATCAAACGCCGCCTTGTTCCGCGCGCCACTTGGCAAAGACTCAACTAATGCACGGTTGGCATTGACCCTAGCTTGTGACGGTGGATGGCTTGCAAAAAACGCCTCAAACCACCCACTGTTGCGCCCTTCAGATAACTTGACGAATGTCTGCTGCAGCTCCACCGCAGCCCTGGGTTCGTAGCCTGCTCGCACCATGTATTCAATACCAAAACGATCAGATTCGGTTTCATTGGCACGACTGTATCGTGCCATCCAGGCCTGCGCACCCACACCGGCGGCGAGCACCGCCGCGCCACCATATTTATTTTTTTGCTGCGCCGCCACCGCCGTCGCCGCTAAGCCAATATTGACCAAGATACTTTGTGACTGCTGTTGGGCCCCGTGACGTGCGGCGGCATGGACAATTTCATGACCCATCACCGCGGCTAACTGAGCCTCATCTTCAAGATGTACCAACAGACCACGATTAATAGCTATTTTACCGCCAGGCATAGCCCAGGCATTGGGGACATCGTTATTCAACACTACAAATTCATATGGCAGCTCTGGGCGATCGCTTACCGCCGCCAATTTCGCGCCTACACTAGCCACATAGCGGGTTAATTCGGGGTCAACTGAGTACTGTCCACCCTGCTGCTGCTGTGCGGGTAGATAATTTTTTTGGCCAATAGCAATTTCTTGCTCTGTCGACATAAAAACTAAATCGCGTTTACCGGTGACCGGATTACTCGCACAACCCACCAGAAAAGCACTGAAAAAGACACTTAAAACAATTTTGGACAATGACATACACCCTCCTTGGATATGAGGCATTAACAATCGTTGATGGCGTTAAGCATAGCAGCTAGGTAATCGCTGTAGGCGTTGTATTCTTGTCGGTCTGCCAAGACGTCTATCTCTGCATACTTGATCTCTCCAAGAATCTTTTCACTCATTTGACGTGCGCTGTGTTGCACGAGCACACAAGCGCCTGGTGCCTCTTGCACTGCTCTCTTGACTTGGTACAACGAACGCATACCTAGGCGACTTTCATTGACATTGGTAAGTACACCCTGTAATTCAATACCATAAGCGGTGAGTAAGTAGGCAAAGGCATTATGGTAAGCAAAATAGGGCCGGTGATTTGGTATCGAATTGTCTTTCAAGATGTGATCTTTAGCCTGCAAGAATATCTGCAAGCGTTGTTCAAAATAGGTTTTTTTGTTGGGCAGACGCTCGCCAAGCTGGTGGCTGAGTGCACGCGCTAGTTGTGCGCTGTTAGCGGGACTCAACCAGAGATGTGGATCGATAGTACCGACATGTCCGTGGCTATGATTTCCCTCGTTCGTCACGAGAAACGTCTCAATACCTTCAAGTTGGTCCATGCTAAGGAGATAGGTATTTTTAAGACCCGACAATTTATTGGAAAACGGTTCCAAACCCGCCCCGACAACGACTAGCATATCGGCTTGCTCTACAGCGACCCTATCGCTCACCCGCATACTATAGTGATGTATTGATCCCGCATTGGGCACCAATGTGGTCACCTGCACGAATTCACCACCAATATCGTTAATCAACAAGGCCAGTGGCTTGATAGAGGTCACAATCTTGATCTCGGCACGTACAACCGCAGACATCGATAGGAGCAAAAGGAATGTAACAGTGACAAGACGCATGCGCGACAGAATCCTCATTTGGCGGGTTAGTTTAACACCGCAGTTTTAGTGCGCAAAATCGAGTATCATGGCATTAATTCGCGAGGGCTTATGAGCAACTTACTTTCATTGCACAATATTCACTACCAACTCAAAGGGCGCACTATCCTACAAGACGTTTCGCTCTCTCTCAACGCGGGTCAAATTGTCACGCTTATTGGCCCTAGTGGGGCGGGTAAGACAACGCTAGTGAGAATTGCCCTTGGTTTGATAAAACCCACGAGTGGATACTGTCATCGACAAGCCAAGTTACGGGTAGGATATGTGCCACAGAAAGTTAGCGTGAATCAATTGATGCCATTGAGTGTCGAACGCTTTTTAAGTACCTCTAACTGCCAACGTCAATTGTTGCACGAGATCTGCGAACAAGTCTCTATCCAACATCTCATTCATCAGCGCATAAATAATTTATCAGGCGGTGAAATGCAGCGGGTACTGCTTGCCAAAGCCTTGTTGGTAAACCCCCAATTGTTAGTATTGGATGAGCCCGTGCAGGGTGTTGACGTGACGGGTCAGGCGGAGTTGTATCAACTGATTCAAGACATTTCCAAGCGTCTTAACTGTGCTGTCCTCATGGTTTCCCATGATCTGCACTTAGTGATGTCAGCCACGGATACCGTTGTTTGTATGAACAATCATGTATGTTGTCATGGTCACCCTGAATCGGTCAGTGCCCATCCTGCTTATCTTGAGTTATTTGGTAAAAACATCGAGCCAAGCCTGGCGCTTTACACCCACCATCACAACCATGTTCACGACGGCTGTAGTCATGATCTTCCGACGATCGAAGAGGAGCACAAGGCATGAGTTTTATAGCGCTTGCTGCTGCCGCAGGACTGGCTATTGCTCTAGTCGCTGGCCCCGTGGGATGTTTTGTGGTTTGGCGCCGCATGGCCTACTTTGGAGACAGTCTTGCGCATGCGGCTCTTTTGGGTATTGGGGTTGGATTAATGCTAGATCTGAATTTATCCCTTACCGTCTTAGCGGTCTGTCTATTAAGTGTGCCGTTCATTTTGTTACTGACCAACAGTCCACATGTCGCGGATGACACCGCCTTAGGGATTCTTTCCCATGCCAGTCTCGCCATTGGTATCACCTCCGTCAGCTTAGCGGCTGGGGGAAGCGTCGACTTATCGTCCTTTTTATTTGGTGACATTCTCTCGTTAAGCGAAACAGAAGTCGTCATTGTGATTTGTATGTGTGCTGTTGTTGGTACCATTCTTGCCAAATTTTGGCGCCAACTGGTGTATGTCACTATCCATTACGAATTGGCTAGTGTGGAAGGTTTGCCAAGTCGCCGGCTTGAAATCACGTTGATGTTGTTAATAGCGGTGTTGGTGGCCGTGGGCATGCAAGTCGTGGGTGCCTTGCTTATTGGCTCACTTCTTATCATTCCAGCCGCTGCCGCGGGTTTGCTTGCGAGTAACCCTGAAAGAATGGCGTGGATAGCGTCAATGTTTGCCTGTGCCGCCATTGTCGGTGGTTTAGCGCTGTCTTGGCTGATAGATACGCCCGCGGGGCCTTCAGCGGTGGTGGTGGCGACAAGCATCTTCGCTGTCGCCAAGCTAATCGGTTATGCGCGCAACTAATGCATTTCGTCGAAAATGCGTCGCACCGATCCAAAGTTAATCATCAATTTTGCCGCATCAAACGGTGGCTTCATAAAGCCGTGAAAATGACCATAGGGGTTAATCAGCGCTAAGTTCGCCCCGTGATCAACTTGGTAATTTTCACCGCTGCCTGGCACCTTACGGAAAGTAGTATTCAGCTGGGTGGCAAAACGATGAACATCAAAAAACTCGCCGGTAACACCAACAAAATTGGGGTTAAAGTAGCGCACATATGAATTGAGGATCTCAGGCGTATCTCGCGCAGGGTCGGCGCTTACCATGATTATTTGCGTGTCTTTATCCCAACCTTTGGATTTCATTTCTTCATAGAAATTGTTCAAGGTAGCCAGCGTGGTGGGGCATACGTCTGGGCAATGGGTAAAGCCAAAAAAGATCACGCCCCACTTACCTTCTAGGCGCTTTTCATCAAAGACATTTTGTTGATCATCAATCAGCGCAAACGGCTGCAAAATACGGCCTTTGTCGAAAACATAGGTACCATGCAGCTTGAGTTCTTCTTTATCCATGAGCGGTGGGTTCAAGAGGGTATAGGCCAGGGCTAAAATAAATAACGACGCCATGACGACCGCGATAGTGACGGTTTTACGGATACCCTTGCGACGAGCTTCTAAAGACGTGTTCATTGCTCTCCTCTCAAAATCCTGTAGGTGGATAGACGTAGTGATCAATCAGCATGATGGCAAACAGCAGCATCAAATAAATAATGGAATACTTGAAGGTGGCCATTGGGATTTTGGGGTCTTTACCAATCATCAGCAAAATCGCGTACCACAGGAAAATTAGCCCCAACACCAACGCGCCTATGGCATACAGCGGGCCACTCATGAGTGTGGCAAAAGGCAGCATGGTCACGACCAACAAGATAATCGTGTAAAGCAATACCTGTAAGCGGGTAAATTGATCGCCGTGCGTCACGGGCAGCATGGGAATGTCGACCTTGGCGTAATCCTCACGGCGATGAATGGCTAATGCCCAAAAATGCGGTGGCGTCCACGCAAAAATAATCAGTACTAGCAGGAGCCCATAACCGTGAACTTCATTGGTCACCGCGGTCCAACCCAACAAAGGCGGCGCAGCACCGGCTAACCCACCAATCACAATATTTTGGGGTGTCGCGCGCTTTAAAAACATCGTGTAGATAAACGCATAACCAATCAGCGACGCCAAGGTCAACCATGCTGTCAACGCATTGATATAGACCATTAGCATCCACATGCCCAAGCCGCCAATCACAATAGCAAATACCAAGGCTTTGGTTGGCGTTACTCGCCCCTGTGCCACCGGGCGATTTTGGGTGCGCGCCATGTTGATATCCGTGCGGTAATCAATCATATGGTTGATAGCTGCGGCGGAACCGGCCATGAGAGCAATGCCAAGATTTCCAATAATTAACACATCGATCGGCACCATCCCGGGCACGGCCATGAACATACCAATCGCCGAGGTCATGATCATTAGCAAAACCACGTTGGGCTTGGTCATTTCATAGTAATCGCGCCATACCGGTCGCATTGCTTGTTCGCTCATACCCATTACTCTGCAGAAGAATTCTTCAACAAGAACTTCATATCATCCAGAATCTGACGACCACTGTGGTTCTCTGTGTATTGCATCATCAACCAACCCTGGGGATCAACAACATAGAAGTTGTCTCTCGGTTGCATATTCAGGGCAGGCTCTGTGCCTTTACTTTGCTGTGGTAAACCACGAAGCAAATTCTGATCGCCAATGATGCGAATAAACTGATCATACTCATTGGCTAACAATGGCTCGATGGCTGCAATATCTTCAAGGCGACTAGCGACAACATATTTGCGAATGCGGCGCGCTTCTTTACCTAAAGCTGAGTGCGCTTGGCGAACAACATACAGTGTTTCTTGGCATTTCGCTTCGCATGGGCTCGTGATATTGACCACAAAGGCCCACTGCGCCGTTTCTTGGTCAAACACATATGGTGTGCCATCTTCACGCGTAATGGAGAACTCGGTGACTTGGACCGGCGGATTGATCAAATTACCATGGTTGCGTGTTCCAAGCATGCCGACAAGATCAATATCACCCTTGACTACAAATACCCACAGCCACGTAGAAATAGCCGTTAACAGCAATGGTATGCCCGCGACTAACATCACGGTTAAACGATTTTTAGTTTTGGTAGAAACGCTCATTTCTCTCTCTTACGTATCAAGGAGCCAAGATTGCTATTGGCAAAGATAAAGACAATCACCGCCAATGCTGCAAAAAGAAACCATTGTACCGCATAGCCGACGTGAGTTTCAGGTTTTACGTTGATTTCTGGCCAGTGAGT
>DATHYR010000105.1:0-1083 GCA_035458985.1 Pseudomonadales bacterium | reverse complement strand
GCATGGTTTGCAGGCTGGGACGAGGTTGTCTAGGTCGTCTGTGCCGCCACTGTCGAATGGGATGATGTGGTCTGCTTCTGTGGCTGGGTTGCGTTTGCACCAGTGGCAGACCGGGTTGCTTTCTAGGACTGTTTTACGGTTTCGTGTGAATTCTGGTGTTGCTCTGCGTGTCATGTGTTTCTCCTACCGCCCTCGCAAGCTCGGTTGGTCTCAGGTTATACAACAAGTGGGTGGTAGGTGTCCCTCCCGCCGTTCATGGTTTGTCTCCATCAGTCGCCGTTTGAATCCTTGTAGGGCCGTCACTGTCCGCGTTTTCGTAGTTCGTACTCTGCTCGCCTTGTCACCGTTGTCGGGCAATAGGCGTCTACCCACGTTCCCGTGTGTTAATGCGCCGCCACATGCAACCGTGGTACCGCCATGCGTGTGATTCAGTTGTTAAACGGCTTCGTAAGTCGTCAGTATCCGAGCCATGCCGTTAGTACCCGGAAACAGCTCTGTAATGGTGTCAGTCTTAGGGTCAAACCCAAGCAAGTCAAGCACCCACACATTGAATGTGTCAGGCTTTGCACCGATTAATCCTTTGCGCATTGACCTGGCACACGACATCCAGTCACGCACCATTGGTTTACGGTTTTTAATTTTGCGCGGGTTGCAAATTAACACTGGTTCCCAAGCAAATTGAACGGACGCTAAAGGCCTAATTTGATGGAAAGTTTTTGTCCAAGCGCATACACGAATATCCGAACGACCGTCAAGTATCCAATGTAAATCTGCTGGATTGCAAGACATAGCCCAGCCGTCAAATTCTGTGTCCATTTGAGCAATCAAACTTAAATGGGACTGTTTGTCATCCCAAATGTGCGCTTGCGGATGTAAATCACCGTACAGTTTTTTGCCTTGCCCATAATAGGGCGGGTCAGCATAAGCAAATTTCATAGCATACGCCCTAATCTCCGAGCGAGCATTGGTAGATCAGCATCCCTAACAAGCCAATACTCACAGTGTGGGTTGATGTTGCGTTGCCACGCCACCTGCCCAGCTGTCAATCGGCCTGTGTCTGATTTGAGTTCGATGAATAGCACA
>DATHYR010000104.1:0-1280 GCA_035458985.1 Pseudomonadales bacterium | reverse complement strand
GGAACAGCATTGCCGCATGTCAATCGCTATACACTCGAGCATTTACCGGTTATCTTGCCGCCTACGGCTGTGCAGGAACAATTCGTGAAAGCCCATTACTGTCGGTTAAAAGAAAAAGCATTGTTAATTCTACTTTGTCAGATTCAAATAATTCCAATGAGGCATAAAGTTGATGTATAATAAGTCATTGTTTTATATATGTTAATCACGATAATGTCGTGAAAATACTAAACAGTCCCTCAAATCTGCCCTACAGGGGCTCCCAGAAGCGCTTGGCGCGCATTTATCTTCATTTTCATCATTTTTCGTATCCTCGACGCGCGATGCAACAGCGACGTTTTATGGTTATCTGCGCGGACTGTTTCAATCCGATCGGGCGACTATGCTACGCATGGGTGAAGTAAACGAGGTTGATCACCAGGCTATGCAACACATGCTGACATCTGGTGCAATTGATTGGCATGGATTTGGTGCACAGATTGCGCGTGAAGCGGACGCGCTATTGGGTGGCGACAAAGCCACTTTGATCATTGATGAAAGCGGTTTTGCGAAGAAGGGTGAAGCCTCGGCAGGGGTTGCGAGGCAATGGAACGGCCGTCTGGGGAAGGTAGACAATTGCCAGGTTGGCGTATTTGCCAACCTGTGCCGGGACAGCATGGCAAGTTTGATTGATGCGCACCTGTATTTACCGGAACACTGGGCAAATGATTCAGATCGTTGCAATAAGGCAGCGATACCTGAAGCGCACCAGCGCTACCAAAGCAAATGCGAGATCGCGTTATCGATGATTGAAAAAGCGCTGCAACATGGTGTGCGCTTTGGTTATGTGGCTATTGATGCAGGCTATGGCAAGGATGCTGCCTTTTTACGGGGCGTTGATAATCTTGGTTGCACATTTGTTGCAGATGTTCATTGCAAGCAGATGATCTATCTTGAAGACCCAGCGCCGCACATTCCAGATTGGAATGGCCGTGGCAGGCGGCCAACACACATGAAAGCACAAAGTGAAGCGATACGTGTCGATCAATGGGCATCTGAGCAGCCGGATACAGCATGGCGGCGCATCAAGCTGCGCGAGGGTGAAAAAGGCGCGCTTGAAGCACAATACCTTCATACGCGCGTTTGGGTATGGGACGGCACTGAGCCTTACGCGCGCTGCTGGCATTTGTTGGTCAGGCGGGAGATTGGCGCATGCGAAATATCGCACTACTGCTTATCCAATGCGCCATTTGAAACGCCATTGCAGAGGCTGGCGCAAGTGCAGGCACAGCGTTTCTTTA
>DATHYR010000103.1:0-38378 GCA_035458985.1 Pseudomonadales bacterium | reverse complement strand
AAGAGGCGCGTATTAAACCCGCTCGGGATGAAGTAGTCAATAGCCGAGCGGAAAAAATTAGCGATGTTATTCGGGCGCCACGTACCCTTCGGCGCGGTCGTAATCTTCGCCGGAAAGGAATTTGTCGAGTTGTTCGCCCAGGTAGGCGCGGGCGGTGGCGTCCATCATATTGAGCTGTTTTTCGTTGATCAGCATGGTCTGGTGTTTGAGCCATTCTTGCCAGGCCTGCTTAGACACATTTTCGAAAAGTTCTTGGCCTTTTGGGCCTGGGTAGGGTGGGCGGTCGAGACCTTCCATGTCCTGCTGATACTTGCGGCAAAAAACCGTGCGTGTCATCGATCTTCCTCGTGGTAGCGGTCTAAAAGTTGTACGACAGGGGCCGCGAGGCCTATCGCTTGGGGTGAGTGGTAGTTATACCAAAGCTGGCCGTCACTCGCCATGACTTGGGGGTGAATCTTGCTCAACGTGACGCTCACAACATCGATATCGAGGTGAAAATGGCTGAAGGTATGGCGCAGCCCTGGCAGGGGGTTGTGGCCGTCAATCTCGCCAATGTGATGCTGAATGTCGTCTAGCCCATCGAGCTCAGGGAGAATCCATAAGCCGCCCCATAGGCCAGTCGGTGGGCGCTGTTTCAGTAAAATATGGCCGTTAGGGTCGGCGATGATGTACATGGTGGTGTGTTTCACCGGCAGGGCTTTTCGAGGCTTTTTGCCGGGAAAATCGGTCACGCGGTCGAGCGCCTTGGCTAGGCAATCTGCCATGAGGGGGCATTCGTGGCAGCGGGGTTTGCTGCGGGTGCACAGGGTGGCGCCCATGTCCATCATGGCTTGGGTATAATCGGCGCAACGTTCACTGGGGGTGTATTCTTCGGCGATGCGCCATAGTTCGGCTTCTACTTTACCTTGGCCGGGCCAGCCTTCTACCGCATGAAAACGGGCCAGAACGCGTTTGACGTTGCCGTCTAAAATGGTGGCAACACCGCGATTGCCAATGGCCTCGATAGCGCCCGCGGTAGATCGCCCCACACCCGGCAGGGCGGTTAGGGCCTCTTGGCCGTGGGGAAATTCGCCGCTGCACTCGTTCACCACATATTGGGCGGCTTTGTGCAGGTTACGGGCGCGGCTGTAGTAACCCAGCCCCGTCCATAGGTGTAGCACTTCGTCGATCTCGGCGGCGGCAAGGCTAGCCACATCGGGAAAGCGAGCCATAAAACGTTCATAGTAGGGGATAACCGTGGCCACTTGGGTTTGTTGCAGCATAATCTCGGACACCCAAACACGATAAGGGCTTATATCTTGCTGCCACGGCAGATGTTTACGGCCGTGTTGGTCAAACCATTGCAGGATGGTGTCGCTAAAGGAAGTCGTTGGCATGGGCGTCGCTGGTTACTTAAGGCGTGTAGGGTAGAGTTATTTGCTTGTACGGACAAGCGTTTGGCTTTGTTTCACCGGTCGTCTGACCTATAATGCGCGTTTGGCCTCGGCCTCCCTGTTATTTCAATGGAGAATGTCCCCATGGCGGATCGTACAGCAAGCGTAAAACGTGACACGCTTGAAACGAAAATTGATGTCTCAATCAACCTCGATGGCACGGGTAAGTCCGCCTTTAACACTGGCGTTCCCTTTCTTGAGCACATGATGGACCAAATCGCCCGCCACGGTCTTATCGACCTGGATATCACCGCCGACGGCGACATTCACATCGACGATCACCACACGGTAGAAGATATTGGTATCACCTTGGGTCAGGCGTTTGCCAAAGCGGTAGGCGATAAAAAAGGTATCGCGCGTTACGGCCATGCCTATGTACCTTTAGATGAAGCCCTTTCACGCGTGGTGGTGGATTTCTCGGGGCGTCCTGGCTTGGAATTCCACTGCGAATTCACCCGCGGTGCCGTGGGCGGTTTCGACGTCGATTTGTTTATTGAATTTTTCCAGGGTTTTGTGAACCACGCCGGTGTCACGCTGCACATCGACAATATTCGCGGTCACAATACGCACCACCAAGCCGAGACCATCTTCAAGGCTTTCGGCCGTGCACTGCGTATGGCGTTGACCCCCGATCCTCGTATGCAGGGGCAAATGCCATCTACTAAAGGTGTGTTGTAAGCGGAGTCAGCCATGACAGCAACAGTGGCCGTGATCGATTACGGCATGGGCAATTTGCACTCGGTCGCTTCGGCACTGCAGCACGCCGACCCTTCGGTGCGTGTGAATGTGAGTGCCGATCCGGCAGTCATTCGCGCCGCTGATCGGGTGGTATTTCCCGGTGTGGGGGCGATTCGCGACTGCATGGCTGAAATTCATCGTTTGGGCGTGGGTGACATGCTGCGTGAAGCCATGGCGAGTAAACCGGTGCTGGGCATTTGTGTGGGTATGCAGGCCATGCTGGAACACAGCCAGGAAAATGGCGGTGTCGACTGCTTGGGGTTGTTCCCCGGCGAGGTGAAGTTCTTCGGCAACCCTCTGCAAGATGCCGCTGGCCAGCGTTTAAAAGTCCCTCACATGGGTTGGAATAATGTCCAACAAGACCGTGCCCACCCGCTCTGGCAGGGTATTCCCGATGGCGAACGCTTTTACTTCGTGCATAGTTACTATGCCGATTGCGCTGGCGAAGCCCATGCCTTTGGCCGCTGTGACTACGGCGTGACGTTTACCGCGGCGATCGGCCGCGATAACGTGTTTGCGGTGCAGTTTCACCCCGAAAAGAGCCACACCGCTGGCCTGCGCTTATTACATAATTTTTTACAATGGGACGGCCAGATCTAGGCCGCCCCCTCAAAAGGTTTTGAAACGATGTTAATTATTCCCGCGATCGACTTAAAAGACGGCCAATGCGTGCGCTTAAAACAGGGCCGCATGGAAGACTCTACCGTGTTTTCAAGCGATCCCGCCGCTGTGGCCAAGCAGTGGGTCGACGCTGGTTGTCGTCGACTGCACCTGGTAGATTTAAACGGTGCCTTCGCTGGTGAGCCGGTTAACGGTGACGTGGTGCGCGCTATTGCCGCGGCCTACCCCAATCTTCCTATTCAGATAGGCGGCGGAATTCGCGATCTACAGACCATTGAGCACTACGTTAAGGCGGGTGTGTCCTACGTGATCATTGGCACTAAGGCGGTGAAACAGCCTGAGTTTGTCAGCGAAGCCTGCAAGGCGTTTCCCGGTCGTGTGATCGTGGGGCTTGACGCAAAAGATGGTCTGGTAGCCACCGACGGTTGGGCCGAAGTGTCTGAAGTACGTGCAGTGGATCTGGCGCGTCGTTTTGAAGCCGATGGCGTGGAATCCATTGTGTACACCGACATCGCTCGCGATGGCATGATGCAGGGTGTGAACGTGGAAGCGACGTTGGAAATGGCGCGCGCCTCGTCGATTCCCGTGATCGCCTCGGGTGGCATCACTAATATGGACGATATTAAAGCGCTGCGAGCGGTCTCTTCTCAGGGCATCATGGGTGCGATTACCGGACGTGCGATTTATGAAGGCACGCTCGATGTCGCCGAAGCCCAAGCCTATTGCGACGCGCAGTAGGAGTTAGCCATGCCTCTCGCCAAACGCATCATCCCCTGTCTCGACGTGGAAAATGGCCGCGTGGTAAAAGGTGTTAAATTCCTCGATATCCGCGACGCCGGCGATCCGGTGGAAGTGGCGCGCCGCTACAACGAGCAAGGCGCCGACGAAATTACCTTCCTCGATATTACCGCCAGTCACGAAGGCCGCGAAACCACGGTGCACACCGTGGAACAAATCGCAGAGCAGGTATTTATTCCGTTGACGGTGGGCGGTGGTATTCGCGAAGTGAACGACGTGCGGGTCATGTTGAACGCCGGCGCAGACAAAGTCTCGATCAATACCGCGGCGATTTTTCGCCCTGAGCTTGTGCGCGAAGCGGCAGATCGTTTCGGCTCGCAGTGTATTGTGGTGGCTATCGACGCAAAAAAAGTCTCCTTGCCTGGCGAGCTCGATCGCTGGGAAATCTTTACCCATGGTGGGCGCAAGCCGACCGGCATCGACGCGGTGGCATGGGCGGTGAAAATGGCGCAGTACGGTGCCGGTGAAATTCTACTCACTAGCATGGATCAAGACGGCGTAAAAAGTGGCTATGATTTGGGTGTGACCCGCGCCATTAGTAACGCCGTACCCATTCCGGTGATTGCTTCGGGCGGTGTGGGTAACTTGCAGCACTTAGTTGATGGTGTTGTCGAAGGTGGTGCCGATGCCGTGCTAGCGGCGAGTATTTTTCACTTTGGTGAGTTCACCGTCCCCCAGGCTAAACAATACATGCGTGAGCGTGGCGTCGAGGTGAGGCTTTAGGGTCTGGCGTGTTTCAACGCCAAGTAATGGGAGGTGCTGGTCAGCGTGACACCCTCCTCAGCAAGCGCCGCGAGGCGCTTTTTTAATACCCGTACAGTGCTTGGGTAAGGGTGACCAATGGCAATGGCAAACCCGCTTTCCAGCGCGGTGTTGATGGCGTAATCCAGTTGCTGGTTGATGTAGGTTTCGTCGGTATTGTTGTCCAAAAAAACGTGCCGTCGGTCGGCCAAGATGCCGCTGTCGCGTGCCGCTTGCAGCGCTTCGGTGTCGAGCGTCGTGCGGCTGTCAATGAAGTACAGCGCCTGGCTGTATAGATGCTGCATTAACCAGCGCATCTGCGGGTAATGCTTCGTCATTTCGCTGCCCATGTGATTATTGACGCCCACCACATGCGGCACAGCGGCTAAATTTTTCCGAACATTGTCATCAAAGCTCGCACGATCCATGTTGGGGGTAAGCATGCCTTCACTATGATAGCTATGTTGGGTGTTGCTCATCGGCATGTGCAGCAAGACTTCTTTGTTAAGGCGGGCCGCTAAGTTGGCCAGGTGGGTGGCATAGGGGGTGTGGGGAATCACGGCATAGCTAACGGGCTCTGCAATGTCGAGCGCTGCTTCACCCAGCTGACGGCTATTGCCTAGGTCATCGATGATGATGGTTAAGTAAGCCTCTGCCCAGCTTAGACCACTCGCCAGCAATAAAAGACCGCACGTGAACGAACGTATCATTCTGCTACGTTATGCGTTGCTAAAGAGGTGGGCTTGAGCCGTTGCATGGCTTTCAGCAGGTTATAAGCCTCTACGAGCTGCGCGTCATTGGGAAGCTTTTTGGCGGGTGACGGCTCACTATCGTTGGCTGAGCTAGCAAGGTGGCCAGGCAAGTCGGCCTCTTTTAAGCGGCGCTCGTTGTCTTCGCGCAAGGGACCGGCGGCAACGAGAATATCAGGGTCGATACCGTGCGCTTGAATGCTTCTGCCGGCAGGTGTGAAATAACGCGACGTGGTGAGTTTAATGGCCTGTCTTTCATTCAGGGGTACCACCGACTGCACCGATCCTTTGCCAAAGCTGGCACTGCCGATAATGATGGCGCGGCGGTGATCTTGCAGTGCGCCAGCGACAATCTCAGAGGCCGAGGCTGAACCGCCGTTGATGATCACAGCAATGGGGGCACCATTGAGTGCATCCCCGGGGGTGGCTAAATATTCGCTGCGTTGACTGCTGTCGCGGCCTTCGGTGTACACCACCAGCCCTTGCTCGAGGAAGCTGTCACTGGTTTTTACTGCGGCCTCTAACAAGCCGCCGGGGTTGTTACGCAGGTCGATAATTAAGCCAGCCAGTGGGCCGTTTTTTTGTAACTCTTGCAGCGCGGCGCGCACATCTTCCGCGGTGGTTTGTTGGAACTGCGCAATGCGCAAATACGCAATGTGGTTGTCAATCATACGGCTGCGCACGCTGAGAACTTTGACAATATCGCGCTCAATATCAAACGTCAGCGGGGCGTCTTCTCCCTCGCGCAATACGGTCAGTTTAATGCGGCTGCCTGGCTCGCCACGCATGAGGTCGATGGCGTCGTCGATGTTCATGTCGGCCACCGACGCATCGTCGATGTGGCTAACGAGATCGCCGCTTTGTAGGCCCGCTTTTTCGGCCGGTGTGTTGTCCATGGGGGCAATAATTTTGATCAGGCCGCGTTCAGATCCCACCTCGACCCCAAGGCCGCCAAATTCCCCAGTGGTGTTTTCCTCTAGGTCGGCGAGATCGTCATCTTGTAAAAAACGGGAGTGAGGGTCGAGACCATTCAGCATGCCCTTGATGGCGAGCATCAGTAGCTCGCGGTCGTCGATATCTTCCACGTAATTTTCGCGGATTTGATGAAACACATCGGCAAAGGTCTGCAGTTCTTCGATGGGCAATTTGCCGCGCTCATCGTCCGTTGGGGTGACTTGCTCGGCCATCAGCGGCGGGGTACAAAAAAAAGCTAGGGTGGCAAACAACGCAGGTTTTAAGTGGCGGCGCATAAGTCTCGATTCCGATAATCTCGTCGCCATTATGCCGTGTGGGTTTCGCTTTGGCTACCGGCACCACGCGCTGGGGTTAACCGCACTGCCGGCGCGGCGAATCTCAAAGTACACGCTACTGCGATCACGACCACCGCTATTACCGACGGTGGCAATGGCTTCGCCTGCGCTAACCCAATCCCCCAAGTTTTTGAGAAGCGATTGGTTGTTGGCGTAAAGGCTTAGGTAGTCGTTGCCGTGATCTAAAATAATCAGTAAACCATAGCCCTTGAGCCAGTCGGCAAAGACAACGCGCCCCGGGTGGATGGCGCTGACGTCGGTCCCGGCATCAGCGGCGATGGTGATGCCCTGCCAGTTCATTTCCGCACCGCGCGAGGCACCAAAGGTGTTGAGATGCCGACCTTTGACCGGCCAGCGCAATTTGCCTTTACGTGTTTCAAAGGGTTCAAAGTCACTGGGAATAGCCATGTTGGCAATCAGTTGTTGCAGTGTTTCTAAAATCTCTTGCAGCTGGGCTTGATCGCGCTGCAACTGCTGCAAGGCGGACTGCTTGTTAGCAATGTCTTGGTTGAGGCTGTCTACTGTTCGCTGGCGCGCGCGCTGTTCAGTGGCCAGGGCGTCTCGTTGCGTCACGAATTGTGCGCGATTTTCTTGTAATTTTTCACGGCTAGCCGCCAGTTTGGGGCCGAGTGTGGCAAGCTGGTCAGCGGTTTCCCGATAGTTGTCAATGACGTCGTTGCGCGCTTCACGCAGACGGTCGTAATACACCAAGGTGCGAGAAATGGTGGCGGGATCTTCTTCGTTGAGAATCAGTTTAAGGCGACTTTGTCGGCCCATCGCATACACCGCTTGAATATGTTCACGCAGTAATTGGCGTTGTTGCTGCTCTTTATTTTGCAGCGATTTAAGGTCGGCCTCCAGCTGGGTAATCTCGCGTTGATTGTCGTCCAACTGTCGATTGATGCGGCGGATGTCTTTATGCAGCTCACCGATATTGCGCTCGGTGTCACGCAGCACTTGATTGAGTTTGGCGCGCTCATCTTGAACGCCTTGCAAGCGAGCTCTAATGGCGGTGATCTCACGTTGAACCGATTGAAGCTTGCGCAGGGTATCGGCTTCGTCGTCCTGCGCGGCGACAGGCCAAGCAAACGACAAAGAGCAAGCCAGCAGGCCACCGAGTAAGGGGGCTGTTAGCTTGCGCATGGCCACTATCCTAGGAGAGAGCGGCCAGTCATTTCACTGGGCTGTTCGATGTGCATCATGTGCAGCAGGGTGGGGGCGATATCGCATAATCGGCCACCGGCGGGGTCGAGCTTGACCGCCTCTTTACCGAGGTAAATCAAGGGCACCAATTCGGTGGTGTGTTGGGTATGCTGCTGGCCAGACTCATAGTCAAGCATCTGCTCGCAGTTGCCGTGGTCAGCGGTCACCAAGCCATTGCCGTGCACGTTATTGAGGGCTGTTTCTATACGACCCACGCAAACATCCAACGCTTCTACCGCTTTCACCGCGGCGTCAAAATTACCGGTGTGTCCCACCATGTCGCCATTGGCGAGGTTGCATACGACCAGGTCGTACTGGCCGCTCTCGATCGCTTCGACTAATTTGTCGGTAACTTCAAAGGCCGACATTTCGGGTTTGAGGTCGTAGGTGGCCACGTCGGGTGAGGGGACGAGAATACGTGTTTCACCGCGATATTCAGCTTCGCGGCCGCCGCTGAAAAAGAAGGTGACGTGAGCGTATTTTTCCGTTTCAGCGATGCGCAGCTGCGTCTTGTCGAGTTTTTCCAGGTATTCGCCAAGGCTATTAATGATACCTTCGGGCGGGTAGGCGCAGCTGGCATTGAGATCAGCAGAATACTCGGTGGTCATGACGAAATCAGTCAGTGCCAGCGGTCGACGGGTAAATTTGTCAAAGCTTGGGTCAACAAACACTTGCGTGAGCTGACGCGCACGATCGGCGCGGAAGTTCATGAATAACACCGTGTCGCCATCTTGCAGCGTTACAGCGCTGTCGCCGACGATCGTGGCGGCCACAAACTCATCGTTTTCATTGCGACGGTAGGCGGCGTTTAAAGCGCTTATGGCGTCGGGATAGTGGTGCTCGGCGACACCGTTAACAATCAGCTGGTAGGCTTTTTCGACGCGATCCCAGCGATTGTCGCGATCCATGGCGTAGTAACGGCCAATGATACTGGCAATGCGGCCCACGCCCACGCTGTCTAAGTGGTGCTGGAGCTTCTCTAGCGACCCTTGGGCGCTGCGTGGTGGCGTGTCGCGGCCATCCAAAAAGGCGTGTACATAAATGTGTTTGGCACCGCGTTGTGCAGCCAGATCAACGGCGGCATTGATATGGCTCTCGTGGCTGTGGACGCCGCCGGCAGACAGCAAACCGAAAATATGAACTGCCTTGTCTTTGGCAATAGCTTGATCGACGGCTTGGGTAAATACCGGATTAGTAAAAAAGGCACCGCTCGCGATTTCGGTATCGATACGGGTAATGCTTTGGTAAATGATCCTACCCGAGCCGAGGCTCATATGGCCCACCTCGGAGTTGCCCATTTGGCCATCGGGAAGACCGACGTCTAAACCCGACCCTGAGATCAGCGTGTGCGGCGCCTGTTGCCAAAGGCGGTCGAAATTAGGGGTGTGGGCATGGGCAATGGCATTGGCGTCGGTATCTTCACGATAGCCAAAGCCGTCGAGAATAATGAGGGCCGTTGTTTGTTTCTTGTCGCTCATGGGCAATTTACACCGTGTGGAATGAATCAAAGCGCGAAATTTTACCTTATCTGACCTTCTTTGCCCACGCGTTTGAATACGAATAGTTGGGCGCTAGCGCAGGTCAGTGTATACTTGCCGGCTTTCAACGCACGCCGAGAGAAATGCATGGAATTGTTTATTGAATTTTTAGGTCGCGAGTGGGCTTTGGTTGGCTCATTGCTGATCTTGATTGCCCTGATGATTTTTAACGATAGCCGTCGCAGTGGCACCATGGTGTCGCCCCAGATTGCGTCGGGGATCGTCAATAAACAAGACGGTGTTTTCATCGATGTACGTGAAGCGAAAGATTTTCGTACCGGCCATGTGGCGGGCTCGATCAATATTCCATTCAGCAAGTTTAAGGACTCGCTGTCGGAACTTGAAAAATACCGCGGCAAGCCGATTGTGTTGATCTGCAAGTACGGCCAGACCACAGGCGCGGCGGGCAAGATGCTGGTCACAGCCGGTTTTCCTGATATCTATCGGATGACGGGCGGTATCAGCGAATGGGAGAACAGCCGTTTTCCCACGGTAAAAAAATAGTATGAACGTACAAATTTACACCACGGCCATTTGTCCCTTCTGCATTCGCGCCAAGCGCCTGCTGGACAAAAAAGGTGTGGCATATCAGGAAGTTCGCGTCGACTTTGACCCGCAAAAGCGTCTCGAAATGATGCAGCGCGCGCAACGTCGCACTGTGCCCCAAATTTGGGTGGGTGACCTACACGTAGGGGGTTGTGACGACCTTTACGCACTCGAATCGCGCGGCGAGCTAGATCGCTTACTCGGTATTGCCGGGTAGCTACAACAAGGAAAAAACCATGTCAGAAGAAACCGTAAATTTAAATCCAGGTGCGGCTGCCGGCACAGCGCCCCAGCAACAATTTGGCTTACAGCGTATTTATTTAAAAGATGCGTCGTTTGAATCACCGATGGGTGCGGAAGCGTTTACCCACGAGTTTCAGCCTAAGATCAACCTCGACTTGAACACCAAAAACAAGCGTTTGGACGATAAGCACTTTGAAGTGGTGTTGTCTTTAACAGTGAACGCCGCGTTTGGTGAAGGTGACAACGAGCGTACGGCCTTTTTGGTGGAAGTTCAGCAAGCCGGTATTTTCGTGATCGAAGGCTTTGAGCCTGCTCAAGCGCACCAGACACTGGGTACTGTATGTCCTAATATCCTGTTCCCTTACGCGCGTGAGGCGGTGGATAATTTTGTGACCCGTGGCAGCTTCCCTGCGTTGATGTTGGCGCCCGTTAATTTTGACGCGTTGTACTTGTCTGCCATGCGTCAGATGGCAGAGCAACAACAGGCTCAAACTCAGGCCGACGCCTAATTCACATGGCTCGGGCGGCTTACACGCCGCCCGGGTATCCCAGTTGTCGCCATGCTTCATAGAGCATGACAGAGGCAGCATTCGACAAATTCATCGATCTTGATTCTTTCAGCATCGGCAGTCGTAGCACGCGATCGGTGGGCTGAGCCGCAAGCCATTCGGGGGGTAGTCCCTTGGTCTCTTGGCCGAACAACAGTGCGTCGCCCTCGACAAATTGCATGTCGCTGTGGCGAGTTTTACCTTTGGTACTGATCGAAAAAATGCGTGAATCCGGGAGTGCCGCCACCACCTCGTCGAGACTATTGTAGTGCTTAACATGGGCCCATTCGTGGTAGTCCAGGCCGGCGCGGCGCAGTCGCTTATCGTCCAGTTCAAAACCATAGGGACCGATCAAGTGCAGCTGCGCGCCGGTATTGGCACACAGACGTATGATATTACCGGTGTTGGGCGGAATTTCTGGGCGGTAGAGAATAATGTGAAGTACTGGCATTAGGGGTTATCTATCTCTCGCACGAGGGCAGGTAGTTGATCGAAATGGCTGAATTGACGAGGGGCTTCACCGTCGCCCTCCCATCGAAGCTGCTGTGGGTTGTACCACAGAACGGGCATGCCCAAGGCACGTGCCCCGGTGATGTCGTGCTCGGGGTGATCTCCGATATGCAGCATCTGTGCGGCGTCACACCCGGCGTGAAGTAAGGCCGCTTCAAATGGGCGTGGCCCGGGTTTATTCTGTCCGACCTTCTCTGCCGAAATGGCAAAATCAAAATAGCAGGCAAGGGGGGTTAAATACACGTTGGCGTTACCATTGGTAATTGCGCCAAGGGTGTAGGCCTTCTGTAAATGAGCCAGCGCCGCTTCGACCCCCTCAAAGGGAAACACGTGGTGGCGCGCGCGCAGAAATACATCAAACGCATGGCGACTCAAGCGTCTGGCGCGGCGTGGGTGGTGGCCGGTGTTTTCTAGTAAGTGAGTGATCACTTGTCGACGTAGTTCGCTAATTTGGTGCGCGAGGTGCGGCGCCCGCTGAAGTGTGGCACGACGCACTTCCATGAGGCGCTCGCGCGGCAGTGACCCCAATTCTGGCAGGTGCTGTAATAACCATTGCTGAAAGACTTTTTCGGCGTGATCTATGGTCTTGGCGGTGTGCCAGAGCGTGTCGTCTAAATCAAAACTGATGGCTTGCAGCATTACGAGTCCTCTCCGCGGCGTTTGCGGGCGCGGGGGTGGGCGCTATCGTAGACCTTGGCAAGGTGCTGAAAGTCTAGGTGGGTATAAATTTGGGTGGTAGAGATATCGGCGTGCCCCAGCAGTTCTTGGATATTGCGTAAGTCGCCACTGGATTCAAGCATATGACTGGCAAAACTATGCCTAAGCATGTGGGGGTGAACATGCTGATCGCTGCCACGCGACAGGGCGATATTGCGTAATCGCGCCTGCACGCTGCGCGGGTGGATACGGCTACCACGCTGAGAGATAAATAGTGCCGTTGGGTCCGCCCCTGCAATATCATTTCTCACCCGTAACCACGCCCGAAGAGCGGTAATGGCATAGCTTCCAAGCGGTAATAGGCGAGCTTTGTTGCCCTTCCCTGTGACCATAATACTCGCGTCTTCCAAATCGAGGTGGTCTACATTGCAGCCCACTAGCTCTGCCAGTCGCAGTCCGCTTGAGTAAAACAGTTCCAGCATGGCCTTGTCGCGCAGGGACATCCAGTTGTCGCCTTCAAAATCGAGCAACTGGCTGACGCGATCAACGTCGAGCGTGCTGGGAAGCTTGCGCGGTGTCTTGGGTGGCCGAATCCCCATCGCGGGATTATTTTTACTGCGCCGCTGGCGATTTAGGAAGGTATACAATGCGCGCACGGCTGACAGGTAGCGTTGAATAGACTTGCCGCCCAGCCCTTTGCGATGCAGCTCTGCCACTTGGCGCCGTACATCGGCGGGATGCACGGCGTCGGCGTCCAGGAGACCGTCACGTTCAGCAAGGGTGAAAAACTTATCGAGGTCGCGGGCGTAGTTACTGCATGTGTGCGGCGAAAGGCGCCGCACTTGGCTAATGTAGCTGTGAAAGTCGGCGATGTCTTGGCTCAACGCGCTCAAGGGTTTGTCCGCCTAGAGGTTGGCAACTAGCGTTGCAACATGGGGCTGATAATCTTGCTGACGACGTCGGCGATGAAGCATAGGAAAAGGGTGTCCATGTCGCTTTTAAAGTGGCTACTATTGGCACTGCCTAGCGCCAGCATACCCAATTTTTGCTCACCGCCCAAGGCGATGGTGGCTGCTGAGCCGACTTTGCTGGCTTTATCTTTAAATAAAAAGGCTAACTCGGCGTCGCGCAAAATGCCGCAAACACTATTGCGGGCATTAATCAAACCGCTGATATGCTGCTCGGCGTGCTCGCGAGGACATACCAGAGCGGTGGTGTCTTTGTAGCGCGAAGGGTCGGCGAAAATCAGCAGGCTAAACGCCTCTAATTTGAACGACTTTACAAAGCTCTGGCGCAACACTTGGCTCACTGCATCGAGGGTTTTGGCCTCGAGTAGCGCCAGCACGAGGGCGCGAGTATGTTGAAAAAATTGGTCGTTTTGTTGGGCGTTTTGTAGCAGCGTCGCCATCTTATTGCGCATTTCAATGTTGCGCTCTCGCAGCACGGCGACTTGTTTTTCTACCAAGGACGTAGCGCCATTGGGGCCGTGATGTGGCAAATTCATGTCGAGCAGCAGGTCGTCGCGCAACTGGAAAAAGTCCCGGTGTTTACGCAGGTATTCGGCCACTTGTTCGGCACTGATATTGTCGATGTTTTTGGTGGCTTCCATGGAGATTCCTTAAACGTGAATGTCGCCGTCGAACACCCGCGCGGCGGGGCCGATCATTTCAATGGCCTTGCCTTCGCCACCCCACTCGATGTTGAGGGTGCCGCCGGGCAGTTCGACTTTGACGCGTCGGTCGAGCAGTCCGCGTAAGTTGCCAGAGACCACCGCCGCACAAGCACCGGTGCCGCAAGCTAGTGTCTCACCCGCGCCACGCTCGAACACTCGCAGTTTGATATGGCCGCGACCGAGAACTTGCATAAACCCTACATTAACGCGATTAGGGAAGCGAGGATGATGTTCGATTTTAGGGCCAAGCGTGAGAACAGGGGCGGTGTCGACATCGTCAACGACGAGCACAGCATGGGGGTTGCCCATAGACACGGCGCCAATTTCATAGTGTTGGCCGTCGACCTCTAAGTCGTAGGTGGTGGCTCTAGCGTCAGCGACAAAGGGGATGTCAGCAGGCTCCAGCCATGGGCTACCCATGTTGACGCAATATTGATTGGACCGTGTCACGCGAACTTCAATGAGACCTTTGGCGGTTTCTACGGTGATACGGCGTTTGCCAGTCAGTTGGTGGTCGCGGACAAACTTGGCAAAACAGCGGGCGCCATTACCACAGTGCTCCACTTCAGAGCCATCACAATTGTAGATACGGTAGCGAAAATCGGCCTCGGGGATACTGGGAATATCCACCACTAAGACTTGGTCGCAACCGATGCCGAAGTGGCGGTCAGCGAGGCGACGAATAAGATCTTCATCAATGTTGAAGCGTTGGGTCACACGGTCGAGCACGACAAAGTCGTTACCTAGGCCGTGCATCTTAGTAAAGTTAAGTCTCATGCGTCTGCCAATACCGTTTCGCCGCGAATCAAGTCGTCAAAGGTTTCGCGGGCGCGTACTTGGTGGGCGACACCGTTAGCTACCATGATTTCGGCGGCACGGCCACGGCTATTGTAATTAGAGCTCATACTGAAGCCATAAGCACCGGAACCGGCCACAGCGAGTAGGTCTCCGGCTTCAATAGCCAGGTCGCGGTCTTTACCGAGAAAGTCGCCTGTTTCACAGACGGGACCGACCACGTCGTAACTCTGACAGAGGGTGTCGCGTTTCTTAACAGGTAGAATATCGAGCCAAGCCTGATAGAGCGAAGGTCGAATCATGTCGTTCATGCCCGCATCGATAATGGCAAAGTTTTTCTCGCTACCGTGTTTGAGAAACTCCACTTTGGTGAGCAGCGCACCGGCGTTGGCAACAATCGAGCGGCCCGGCTCAAACATGATGGTAAGCGAGCGGTCACCTAGCTTTTCTAGCAAGGCGTGGATGTAGTCACCAATGGCGGGGGGTTGTTCATTTTTGTAGCACACCCCCAAACCACCACCCAAATCAAGGTGGTGCAATGTAATGCCCTCGCTGGCCAAAGCGTCGATCAGAACTAATAAGCGATCAAGCGCATCCAAAAAAGGCGCGGTTTCAGTGAGTTGTGAGCCAATGTGACAATCAACACCCACCACGCGGATGTTGTCCATCGTGGCGGCGCGACGGTAAATCGCTGGGGCTTCTTCAATGTTGATACCAAATTTGTTTTGCTTGAGACCCGTGCTGATGTAAGGGTGGGTTTTAGCGTCTACATCGGGGTTGACGCGAACCGATATAGGCGCCACTACCCCCATCTCAGTGGCAACCGCATTGAGGCGATCCAACTCGGCCGGTGATTCAAGGTTAAAGCACTTGATGCCCTGTTGCAGCGCAAAGCGCATTTCCTCCGCAGTTTTGGCGACGCCGGAGAATACCACGTTGGCGGGATTGCCCCCAGCGGCCAATACGCGCTGCAACTCGCCCTGCGAGACAATGTCAAAACCGCCGCCGAGTTTGGCGATGGTGTTCAGCACAGCGAGATTGGAATTGGCTTTCACGGCATAGCACACGAGGTGGTCGCGCCCCGCCAATGCTTGGGTATAGGCGTTAAAATTTTCAGCGATAGTCGTCTGCGAATAGATATACGTTGGCGTGCCAAAGCGTGCGGCGATGTCGGTCAAAGCGAGGCCGTCAAAGGCGAGCTGACCGTTCTGATATGCGAGAGATTTCATTCTGCCTCGGTGGGTGTCTGCTGGGGCTCGGTATTGTCAGGGCGATACAGTGCGCCGGACTGGCCACAGGCGGCCAAAACGGTACAAAGCACTAGGTAAGTGAAAATTCGCAACAACATGATGCCAGTCTCAAAATTTAAGCGTGCCATTATAGCGACCTTGACGCGGCGCGTATAGAAACAGCGTATACTTGGTGCCGTTACGATAATGCATTTACAATATTGCTTTGCAAAACAAGGAGCCCCTATGGACGCAGTGGATTTTAGCCAACGCATCGACGATCTCATGCACGCCATCGAAGACTATGTGGATACCATGTCGGTCGACATTGATTGCGAGATGGGTCCGGGTGTGCTGACCATGGTTTGCCCCAACGGCTCCCATATCATTGCCTCGCGTCAAACGGCCACGCAGGAACTCTGGTTGGCGACCAAGCGCGATGGTTATCATTTTGGTTTCGATGAGGCTGCACAAGCCTGGATATCGTCTAAGGATGGTCGCGATTTTCGTGACGTATTGGCCGAGGCTAGCCTAGAACAAGCGGGTGAGGCTATTGTGATCTAGTTAGTCACTTGCTTGCAGCGCCTGATTTAGCAAACGCTCGATTTTTTGTTTGTGCTGCAGGTAAGTAATTGTCTGCAATCGCGTCCCACCTGGGGTGCATTCCTCTAAGTCAATATCGGTGAGATAGCATGGGTAGCGCTCACGGCTGCTGCGCTGCTGCAAAATATGGCTCGCCACTTCGCGATAAATACTGTCTCCCCATTCGGCATACAAGAATTGCCGTTGTCCGCACTGGATGTCGTACACCACCGTGCGCTCGGCATTCCGGGTAGCGCGTGCTTGAACTTCAAAATGATGGTTATCTTCAATATCCATGTCGGCGTGCAAAGGGTCGATGATGTAGCGATTGATTTTGCGATGAAATTGAATCTCATAAAAGTAAACGTGCTTGTCCCCATCGAGTTGTGCTTGGTGCTGCTGGCGATGGCGAATATTTTTCAGAAAACGATACAGTGGCTGCATGAGCGCTTGGGGGTTGTGGTACTGGGTGTAGTAGGTATAAAACGACCCCATTTCGTCGTCCAGATAGATGGCCACCATGCCGGCATTGACTTGGTAAAACACCTGCACGATATGTGGTCTGAAAATGGGGAGCAAAGCGGGCAGGGGGGTGTCTCGTAGCGCGCCATTGTCGAGTTCGATCGGGCTGTAATCATGGCGTTCTTGCCCGAGATGATTGAACAACTTACTTCTATTTGGGAAGTGACGCCACTGGATTTCCCCATGCAGTTTCTCAAGCACGTAGTATTCTTGTTCGATTTCCAACACAAACCGCGGTGTTTGCTCGTTGCGAATCAGGATATCGCCCAATTGTTGATAGATGGCCTGATAGCGTTTGACCAAGGCTGTGCCGTGGTTGGCCCGGCTGAAAAAAATCGCTTTGGGCGGTGGTTGATGATGGCGAATACTGTTGTTGAGAACAAAGCACAGGCTTTCGATAACGCTGGAACTGCCACTGAAGTGATAGTGGTAGAGGCCGTGCCAAGAACTGCAGCTAATGATATCGATCTCGTGCAGCAAATTGTTTTGAGCGCCACCAAACTTTAGAACGTCGTTGCGATCGGACACCAGCATCTTGTCATCGCTTAGGGCTTGGTTGTGGCTGTCGATGACAAAAAGTACGCCACGCATTGACTCTTCCGCGGCAAAATCGGCATCACGACTCTCCTCGTCGAGAAAGGCTAATACGCCTTTCATTTGTCGGCGCAGCAGCTGCACGTCTTGCGGCGAGATATCGCCACAGCTGTGGTCAACATAAAACTGGGTGAGATGGTTGGAAAGGTGATTGGCTTCCGCCCAGCAGAGCAATTGGTAGAGCGAGTCACAGCTGTAGATGGGGTGCTCGTGGTCTGGCCGCAGCAAGTGCCACTGTTCGGCGTGTGTGATCATTAATTTGTCGATGACGTCACACTGGTTGATGGCGCTACTTAAAATGGCCACTTTGTTATCGCGGTGTTCAAACCAGGCTCGGAGCTTGTGCCCTAAAATAGTAAATTCGCGCGCGTCGATGGCGTTTTGGGCGTTGCGTTGTTGTGCAAGATCGCATAACAGCTCGTAAGAGTGGGTTAATTCTTTCACGAGTAACTGTTGTTCTTGAATGACGCGCTCGATCGGCCAGTTGCCGCGTTCATCCAGCTCCATGAGCTGATAATCGCCCCAGCCCCATTGGTCGACCAAGTTGCGCAGTAATTGCTGACGCCAGTGATTAATGGATTCTCGGCTAAACTGCGACAAAGGAATTGCAATCTTGGTGTAAAAACAGCGCCGGATAAACTCAAGTCGTTCCCGATTGGTTTGCGCCAGAAGATAGCGCTCTAGGCGACGGTACATCATCACGTAGGGGTCAAGTTCATCAGGGTGAAGCTGGTTGAGGTAAATCAGTTTTTTAAATCCCATGGACAGGGGTTCGCTACTGCCGTGTTGCGATGCGTAGGTTTCGGTGAGCAAAATTTTAATCATCGATTTGTAGGGTGAATCGATCGATTTATACATTTGCCATACCCCCGCCCCGATGTATTCACTAAAGGGAATATCGGCGACTGAGCCAAAATCAAGCACGTCGCTCATCTTGAACTGGCCGTCGCGGGAAAGCGCGTCACGAATCGCGTTGTAGTCTTTCTCTCGTTCGGGTGGGATGAACCACCATAGCGGCGGTTTGCCCGCGAGCAGCAGGGCCGTGCGATAAAACTCATCGAGTAGCAGTTTGTGCTGGGTACTACCGCAATCTTCACCACTGAGACCGGGGCGTTGATTGTTGCGGAACTGATCGGCAGTCATGACAAAGAAATACATTTCTATGCCCTGTTGATCGGCCCATTTGGTGATGCGGTTGGCTTTGGTTTGCAGGGCTTCAATTTGCTGTTCACTGAGTCCGGGACGGTGACACAACCAAATATCAAAATCACTCTGGCGTGAGTGGGCGACTGAGCCGCTGCTACCCATGAGGTAGATGGCGTCAATGTCGGCCTGCGTTTGCTGTTGGGCGTTGAATTGGAAGCTCGGTGCCACTTGCTTGGCGCGTTGAACCGCCAGTTCGTTGGCATGAAATTGACACACGCCGGAGGGCGTCAGATTGTCGATAAATCCTGGTAACTGGGGGTGATTGAGGTGAAATAGGAGGGGTAGGATGTCGAGCGCACGCTGGTGTTTACCGCCCATAACATGTCGCGCCCGCCCAATGCGAACCTCGTTGAGGTGCATGAAGCGTTGCCGGATGTCCTTATGGCTCGATGTTTGTTGGGCTGTTTGCATATCCAACAATATAGCCCACGATAGCAAACAGTGTTAGGCGAGAAAGACGCCTAACACCGGGATTTTGCGATTAACGATCGCTCAATTTATCACGCGCGCGTTTGGTTGCCATGACCACTTGTTGAGGTGCTGTGCCGCCAAAGTGGTTGCGGGCGTTCACCGAACCCTCCAAGGTGAGGAAGTTGAATACATCATCCTCAATGACAGGGCTAAACTGCTGGAGTTCTTCCAGTGTCATTTCCCATAGATCGCGCTCATTTTCCACGCCGAACGCTACTGATTTGCCCACAATTTCGTGCGCATCGCGGAAGGGAATACCCTTGCGGACTAAGTAGTCGGCAAGGTCTGTTGCGGTGGAGAAGCCCCTGCCGGCCGCCTCTTGCATGAAAGACTTGCGTGCCACAATGGCGGGGACCATATCGGCGTAGGCTTTGAGGCAATCTTTGACGGTATCGATGCTATCAAATAACGGTTCTTTGTCTTCTTGGTTGTCTTTGTTGTAGGCCAAAGGCTGAGATTTCATCAGGGTAATCAAGCCGATTAAATGGCCAACGACACGTCCCGTTTTACCACGCACCAATTCAGGGACGTCGGGATTCTTTTTCTGCGGCATGATGGATGAGCCGGTACAAAAGCGATCGGGCAAATCAATGAAATTAAATTGAGCAGAGGCCCATAGGATCAACTCTTCACTGAAGCGTGACATGTGCATCATTAGCAGGCTGGCAAAGGCGCTAAATTCAATCGCAAAGTCACGATCTGACACCGAGTCCAGCGAGTTTTCAGTGGGGGCGTCGAAGCCCAAAAGTTTGGCTGTGTAAAAACGATCAATCGGGTAGGTTGTACCGGCCAGTGCCGCTGCGCCCAGTGGCGATAGGTTGACGCGTTTTCGACAGTCCATCAGACGCTCGTAGTCGCGTTGTAACATTTCATTCCAAGCAAGAAGGTGGTGGCCAAAGGTCACGGGTTGAGCGGTTTGCAGGTGGGTAAAGCCAGGCATAATGGTATTGGCTTCGCGCTCGGCCAAATCGATGAGGCCACGTTGCAGGCGGGTCAGTTCCGCGCCGATAGCGTCAATCTCGTCGCGCAGGTAAAGACGAATATCGGTGGCGACTTGGTCATTGCGCGAACGTCCCGTGTGGAGCTTTTTACCTGTATCACCGATCTTAGCGGTGAGGCGAGCTTCGATGTTCATGTGCACATCTTCCAGTGTGACAGACCATTCAAACTGGCCAGCTTGAATGTCGCTCCGAATCTCTTCTAGGCCGGTTTCAATGGCTTGATACTCGTCGTCAGTGAGGATGCCAACTTTGTTGAGCATGTTGGCGTGCGCGAGTGAACCGTTGATGTCATGGTGGTACAGGCGCTGGTCAAAGCCGACCGATGCGGTAAAGCGTTCGACGAACGCGTCGGTGGGCTCGCTGAAACGGCCGCCCCAGGGTTTAATTGCGTCACTCATGTTGGATCACTCGGCGATAGTTAAAAAACGAAATTATACAGGCTTCAGTGCGATGCCGATAGCCGCTAGGGATTTGATCTAGAGGGACGACATTCGCCAGCGTCTGCCGTATTATAGGCCCATATTTATAGCGAGTGAGATCCATGTCTGAACAGTCCTTAGTTATCGCCACCCGACAAAGCCCCCTTGCCCTTTGGCAGGCAGAATTTATTAAGGCTGAGCTCGAGCGCCACCATCCTGGATTGCAGGTGTCCCTCCTCACGATGGTATCTCGAGGAGATAAACTGCTCGATGTGCCTTTGGCAAAAGTAGGGGGTAAAGGGTTGTTTGTAAAAGAGTTAGAACATGCGCTGTTAGATAAACGCGCCGACATTGCGGTTCACTCGATGAAAGATGTCCCTATGACCTTTCCTGAAGGCCTTGGTTTGGCGACGATCTGTGCGCGTGAAAATCCGCGAGATGCTTTTGTAAGCAACGAGTTTCAACGCCTAGAAGATTTGCCCAGCGGGGCGGTGGTGGGTACCTCTAGTTTACGCCGCGAATGCCAATTGCGCGCGCTGCGTCCCGACTTGACCATCAAATTTTTGCGCGGCAACGTCAACACAAGATTACAGAAACTTGATGACGGTGAGTATGACGCCATTATCCTTGCGGCAGCGGGATTGATTCGTCTCAACATGGCGGATCGAATTGCAGAATATTTGTCACCCGAGCTGAGTTTGCCAGCGGGTGGGCAG
Organism: Pseudomonadales bacterium; assembly: GCA_035458985.1. Classification (GTDB taxonomy): domain Bacteria; phylum Pseudomonadota; class Gammaproteobacteria; order Pseudomonadales; family JAHEIH01; genus JAHEIH01. The sequence continues at coordinate 17,536 of DATHYR010000103.1, read as the reverse complement.
GGGGCGGTCGGTGTAGAAGTGCGCAGCGATGATGCGCGTGTTGCTGCGTTGTTAGCGCCGCTGCACCATCTGCCAACGGCGCAATGTGTTCTAGCCGAGCGCGCCATGAATCGTCGTTTAGAGGGTGGATGCCAAGTCCCCATTGCGTGTTATGCCATTCCACATCCAGAGCGCGAAGGCGAGTTGTGGCTGCGCGCCTTGGTGGGTGAGCCTGATGGTTCTCGTATTCTCCGTGCGGAGGGTTCTGCGGCGGTGGAGGAGGCTGAAACCTTGGGCGTCACTGTGGCGGAAGACCTCTTGGCACAAGGGGCTGAGCAGATCTTGGCCGCGGTTATGGAGCGCGGCGCTTGAGTGGCGACGCCAAACTCACCTTTTGGATAACGCGACCCGACGGGACCGCGGATGCATTGACGCGAGCTTGCACGCAGCATGGCATTGGTGTCGTGCAGTTGCCGTTGATGGACATTACACCCTTTGATGATGGCGGTGCAGCAGCGCGCTTGATTATGCACCTTGACCAATACAGCCACGTCATTTTTATCAGCGCAAATGCAGTGCACTATGGTATGGCGTTGATCGAACAATATTGGCCACAGCGACCTATCGGTGTGCAGTGGCTGGCCATTGGCAACGCGACCGCTAAGGCACTCGAGGGCTTTGATATTGATGTGGTCGCGGGTGAGGGGGCGATGAACAGTGAAGCGCTGTTGTCTCTCGATACGCTCCAAACCAGCGAACGACTTACGCGTGTCCTGATCATGCGTGGTGTTGGTGGGCGCGAGCATTTAGCGGACGTCTTGTCGCAGCGCGGTGCGCGAGTGGATTATTGTGAGTTGTATCAACGCACTGTCCCGGACTATCCTCAAGGCACGGTAGCGCATGTGTTTGACACGCTTGGTGTCAATTGTTGGTTGGCATCCAGTACCGAGACATTGCACAATGGTTTAACGTTGGCGGCTCGTGAAGGTCGCACTGATCTTTTGCAGACAGCGGTGGTGGTCCCCGGTTGTCGGGTCGCCAGTGCAGCGCGGGATGCAGGCTGTCAACGCGTTATAGAAGCAGATAACGCCGGTTGCCAAGCGGTCATGGCCGCGCTTTTAACACTGAAGGGTTGATATGACGGATACACCAAGCAAGGCTGACAAGGCGACAGAGGAACCCCCGTTGCTGACTGACCAAGCCAGTGATGACAACATTGCCGCCGCGACAGCGTCAGCAGCAAAACCTGCCGAGCACAGCGCTAACTCATCTTCGTCCGCCGCTCAGTCGGCCGCCACGACGGTTAAGAAAAAGGGGGTTAGTGCTGAGTCGTCGGCGCCAAAACCCAAGGCATGGCTCGCTGGCAGTATGGCTTTGACAGCGCTGTTGGTGGCGATTGCCGGTAGCTATATTGGCCATCAACAATTGCTGCAGCTGCAGCAAAGCTTAGAACAGCAGCAGCGTCAGGTGAGTGACGTGGCGTCCCAGAACGTTCAGAGTCAGACCCAGATGCAAGTGTTAGACAAGCAACTGCAGGCTATTGGCCGTTTAAGTGAAGGGCTATCAAACCAGTTGAGCAGCGTGACTGAGCGTGTGGCGAATAATCAGCGTCGCATTAACGAGGTAGCGGGTACTGAGCGAAGCGACTGGCAGTTGGCCGAAGCCGAGTATTTATTACGTTTAGCCAATCAACGTCTCGTCATGAGCGGTGAAGTGCGCGGATCCAAGGCGCTCTTGCAGGCGGCCGATAATGTCTTGCTGGAATTAGATGATGTGTCATTGATCGCAGTGAGACAGGCGATTGCGGCAGACATGGCGGCACTGAATCGTGCAGATGCCTTAGATATTGAGGGGCTTTACCTGCGCGTAGCGGCACTGTCCAGCCATTTGGAGTACCTTGCTTTGCGAAGTGGAAAGCGCTGGCACGCCCAACACGCTGTACCGGTTGAGTCCTCCCACAATGACAGTATTTGGCACGTTGGCCTTAAAAAAGCGCTCGCTACGCTTAACGAGTTGGTGGTGATTCGCCAGTCCGAGCAGCGCGTATTACCCCAAATGTCTGATGTTGAGGTGATCCAATTACAACAGGGTTTGCACTACCTCATCGAGCAGGCCAAGTATGCGGTTGTGACTGGCAAGCAAGCGCTGTTTGACGCGGCGATAGCCAATCTACAGCGCTGGATACTCGATTATTACGATGCTGAAGAACACAACACTGCGGCGATGCTGAGTGAGCTTCAGTTGTTGAGCGATGCTCGTGTAAGCCAGACGTGGCCAGATATTGGTGGCTCACTCAAGACGCTTAACATGGTCATGAAGGAGCGTATGGGCGTGCCGGCGCGCACCAGTGCCCAAGCCTCTGAGCAGGAGGCGGCACAGTGAGAACGGCGCTGCTCCTATTTGCTCTGCTGCTTCTTCTAGCGGTGTGGTTGGCAGGTAAGATTGCTGCTGATCCAGGCTACGTTATGCTTGCTTATGGCGGCACATCGATTGAAATGAGCCTTTGGGTGGCGTTAGCGGGTAGCGTGTTGTTCATGTTGTTGCTATGGGCGCTGCGTTCGCTGTGGCTGGCGTTTTATCGGCCGCTCAGTGCCTCGGGTGGATGGTGGCGCGCGCGCCATGTTCGTCGTAGCCAGCGGTGTGCCAAGCGCGGTTTAATTGCCTTCATTGAAGGGCATTGGCAGGAGGCGGTTGATCAGCTGCAGCGAGCGGCGCGAGCATCAGACGCACCGCTAGGAGATTTATTGTTTGCTGCCAAGGCGGCGCAGCAGTTGGGAGATACCTCGGCGTGTGATCTCTTGCTGGCACAAGCCGAAGCCTTAGATGATGTGGACGATGTTGCCGTAGCCGCGGTGAAGGCGCAGGTCAATATTGATCGCGGTGAGTGGGCACTTGCTCGCGCGGCACTGGACAGCGTTCGTAATGACGCGATTAAGCATCCTTGGTGTTTGCAGATGTACGCGCGTATTTATGCGCAAACTCAGGCGTGGCGAGATTTGCGCGAGTTAATGCCACTACTGAATAAGCGCGCTACATTCCAAGCGCGCGAGCTTTTGGCTTGGCGTCAAGCCATGGTGATGGGTTTATTAGGCGAAGTGGCGGCGGGTAAAGAGCCGCTCGACGCTCTGGTCCGTGAATGGAAGGGCCTTCCCAGTGATTGGCGCGAAGACGCTGCTTGTGTGGCTTACTACGCAGAATTGTTGATGCGTCACGGTGGCCATCCCAAAGCGGAGACGGTTCTCAAGGGCTATTTGCGGAGTGATTGGGACAGCCGTGTGGTCGATGTTTTCGGACGCTGCCGTGGCAGTGATGTCGTTCGACAGCTGATGTTGGCTGAGTCTTGGCTGACACGTCGCGAGCGAGATCCTGCCTTGCTCTTAGCCTTGGGGCGCTTGTGTTTACACAATCAGCTGTGGGCAAAGGCCAAAGAATATTTCGTGGCCAGTGTGAATGCTGAGGCCAATGCGGCGGCGTATGCTGAGCTGTCTCGACTGTGCGGGGCTCTGGGCGAGTGGCAAAAGGCCGCGCATTACGCCAGTCAAGCGCTGCGCTTTGGGGTGGGTGAACTGCCTAAGCTGCCTCTGCCACAAACAAAGTCTTAGTCTGCCTCGCGTATCATATGCACATGGAGGATCCCGTCCTCCATGTAGTTATCCCCGCATACTTCAAATCCAAGGGATTCATAAAACGCTTGTAGTCGCTGTTGAGCGCCAATTTTGATGGCTTGTTTTCCCCAGTTCTCTTCGATCCATTGTATGGAGCGCCACATCAGTTCACGTCCAAGTTGAAGGCCGCGGTGCGAGGGTGATGTGACCACTCGGCCAATGGAGCACTGTGCGTAGGCGACACCCGCAGGAACCAGTCGGCTATACGCTGCCAAGGTATCACCTTGGTAGCCGAACAAGTGCGTGCAGTGCAGGTCGATACCATCCGCATCTAAAAACGCGCATTCCTGTTCAACCACAAACACCGCTTGGCGCAGTACCATGCTGTCGTACAGTTCTTTTAAGCGCTGATCGTCGAACGCGCGGCAGTACCACTGGAGAGTGTTGTTCATGGGGGATCCGTTGGGTCTAAAAAGAATGCTGAGTGTAGCGAGTGGCGTGCAGCTTGTGAAGATGGCGGGCTAGTCGCCGTCTCGGTGAGGCGCTTCCCACAGGGGCAGGTTTATGTCTATGGGGGTGATAATGTCGCTCAAAAGACGAACAACCGTTGAAAACAAATAAGAGTGTCAACGAGTTTGAAAGTGCTTGAATGTGCCATCTGTAAGAATATGGAACGTTAGCGAGGACGCTTTAGCGCGGCGTGGTTGGCGTTTGAATGGGGAGTTTTGATAGAGAATGACTCGCCCGAAGGCGAGCCACAACAATGCTAGGGCGACGAGGTGCGCGCCAGACTATTTACGCTTCATGGAGTCGAAAAACTCGTTGTTGGTTTTATGCATTTTCAGCTTATCGAGCAAGAACTCCGTCGCGGCGACATCGTCCATATCGTTGAGCAATTTACGCAAAATCCACATGCGTTGCAGTTCTTCTTCGCTGGTCAACAGGTCCTCACGGCGGGTGCCGGAACGACGAATGTTAATCGCTGGGAAGACGCGGCGTTCGGCAATCTTGCGGTCAAGGTGCAATTCCAGGTTACCGGTACCTTTGAACTCTTCGTAAATCACCTCGTCCATCTTCGAGCCCGTATCAATCAGGGCGGTCGCCATGATGGTCAAGCTACCACCTTCTTCAATATTACGCGCCGCGCCAAAGAAACGCTTGGGACGTTCCAGTGCGTGAGCGTCGACACCGCCGGTCAGAACTTTGCCTGAGCTTGGGATCACGGTGTTATACGCGCGTGCCAAGCGGGTAATCGAGTCGAGCAAGATGACCACATCTTTTTTGTGCTCTACCAAACGCTTGGCTTTTTCGATAACCATTTCAGCCACTTGTACGTGACGTGAGGGGGGTTCGTCGAAGGTTGAGGCCACCACTTCGGCGCGCACAGAGCGCTGCATCTCGGTGACTTCTTCGGGGCGTTCGTCGATGAGTAACACGATCAGGTAGCACTCGGGATTGTTGCGCGAGATGCTTTGAGCAATGTTCTGCATCATCAAGGTTTTACCCGCCTTGGGGGGAGCGACGATCAAGCCGCGCTGTCCTTTACCGATGGGAGACGTCAGGTCGATGATTCGACCGGTCAAATCTTCAGTCGAGCCGTTACCCACTTCGAGAATGCAGCGTTGATTAGGGAACAAAGGGGTCAGGTTTTCAAACAACACCTTGTTCTTGGAATTCTCAGGTTTGTCGAAGTTGATCTGATCGACTTTTAGCAAAGCAAAGTAACGTTCACCTTCTTTGGGTGGGCGAATTTTGCCAGAAATAGTATCCCCAGTGCGTAAATTAAAACGACGGATCTGGCTAGGCGATACATAGATATCATCTGGGCCAGCGAGGTATGAGCCCTCAGCAGAGCGGAGGAAACCAAAGCCATCTTGAAGAATTTCCAATACGCCGTCGCCGTAGATGTCTTCGCCGCCTTTGGCGTGGCGTTTGAGGATGGAAAAAATCACATCCTGCTTACGGGAGCGCCCCATATTTTCTAGGCCCATGCCTGCAGCGATAGTCAAAAGTTCAGAAATAGGTTTGGATTTTAGATCGGTTAGATTCATAGATTGAAATTTACGCAATGTGACCGGAGGGTCAGTGGGATTGAGTTAAGATTTTATTCGGGGATACGTACTGGGAGGTGTCCCAACGTGCAATTGAGTATAGGTGGCTAGTTTAGGTACGTCCAGAGTTTTTTGCCTACCCCCTTGAGGGTAGGCAAAATAACCGTTAGATCGTGCTGTCGATGAAGTCTACCAATTGGCTTTTAGACAGTGCGCCCACTTTAGTAGCCTCGATATTGCCGCCACTGAAAATCATCAGCGTGGGAATGCCACGGATACCGAATTTCGCAGGAGTTTCTTTGTTGCTGTCGATATCGACTTTAACGACCTTCAGCTTGCCAGCGTACTCAACGGCCACTTCATCCAAGATGGGGGCAATCATTTTGCAAGGGCCACACCAAGCTGCCCAGTAATCTACCAGCACTGGCAAATCGGCGTTCAACACATCAGCTTCAAAGCTGGCGTCGCTAGCGTGAACGATATTGTCGCTCATTTCAGTCTCCTAAACGTGACGTTTTCCCGAAAGGGGTAAATTTAACAAGCCGAGCATATTATCACCCTCGAATGAAAAGAAAAGTCTTACGGCAATAAAATGCGCAAAAAATGTTCACTGCGGCTGGATCTGAAGGGTGTTTGATACTAGGAATAGCAGGGAAGCAATAATTCGACAATGCGTTCCAGCCACTCTTGGTCGAGACTATTGAAGTTATCCATTTGATTCGAATCGACGTCAAGCACGCCCCTAACCTCACCCTGTGTGTCGAAGACGGGTACCACAATTTCAGACAAGGTGGTGGCGGAACAGGCAATATGATAAGGCAGAGCATGGACGTCAGGGACAATTTGTGTTCTGCGTTCGGTCGCCGCCTTGCCACAAACACCGCGCTCAAAAGGGATGTTTAAACAGCCGTGGCCACCTTGGTAGGGGCCAATTTTTAGATGGCGAACGCTGGTGGTGCGGTAAAAACCTGTCCAGTCAAAGCCCGGCATGCGATGGTGAAGTTCGGCAACAATGGTCGCCATTACCGCGACTTCATCGGTTTCGCCCTCACACAGTGATTGGAGGGCGGCGTAGGTCTCACGGTAGCGAGTAAGTTTGGTTTCTTCAGACACGTTGATCGGCAAAAATAGCTACAGCACTCGCACTAATGGCGGCAATGGCACCGATACCCATGAGGGTGAGTACAGAGATGTTGGCATACAACAGTGACTCTACAACATAGGTCACAGGGAATTGCAGCATGACCAACAGCGTACTCAACACCGCAGCGATCGCTACAGGCCAGCGAGAGCGGGGTTTAGATATGTGCAGCAAAGGCTGGGCGGGAAGTTTTGCCATAACACCGGCGGTAAACCCAGCGTCGTCCAGATATGGCTCAGCCTCGCGCAATTGCTGCGATAACCAAGTATCAAAATCGTCGTCGTGTTTATGCATGATTTGCTTCCTCCTGCCAAGGTGACAATAACTCCATGAGTTTTGCTTTGCCACGGTTGACGTGCGATTTCACCGTGCCCAAGGCCATGCCGGTAATGTCGGCAGCTTCCTGATGGGAAAATCCACGGTGCAAGCATAGATCAACTAGCGTTTGTTGTGCTAGCGATAATTGCTCAATGGCGCTTTTTAAATCCTCAGTGAGGGCAACATTTTCTTTGCTACTCATTTGGACCTCCAGCGCGTGCTCTTGTTCATCGGTTAACAGTATTAAACCGCGTTTGCGGCGTTCGCTCATGGCGACATTGAAGGCAATTCGATACAGCCAAGTGCTAAATTTGGCATCGCCGCGGAAACTGGGTAAGGCGTTGTAGGCCTTAATAAAAGTTTCTTGGGCGAGATCATCCGCACTGGCATCATCGTCACACCACCTGCGCAGGCATTGCCGCAGAGGAGACTGGTAGCGCAATACCAGCATGCTAAAGGCACGCTGGTTATTGTCTTTCACTACTCGGTCGATGAGCTCTTTGTCGTCAACGTCGATCACTCGTAGGTGTCCTTACCTAAACGGTCTGGTTGCTCTGTTGTTTGTTCTGCTGGATTTTCCAGGTGATCACTTGGGCGAGACCAATGGCCAAGGGAATAAACCCTAGACTACCCACTTCAAAGTCTGCCAGCATGCTGAGGGCGATAATGATGGCCACACCCACGAGACTGAGACGAATGCCGCGGTATAGATCACTCTCAGGCGACGCTTGGCGTTGGAAGGCTTGTAATAATTCGGGGGGAATATCCTTGCCTTGCTCGAGCAACTTATTAATATTTTCGTGCATCAGTTCGCGACGGCGAGTGGTCGCACGCACAATCAGGTAGACAATTAACACGGGTGTGCCGAAGACCGCGAGGATACCAAGAATGGGTACTAATACCCAAAAGCCGCTGCGGTTGTGGCCGTTGTCCTCGTCAAGATCGGTTTCAATAGAGAAACTTATATTGCGATCGAGTTTTTCTAGCTGTTCCAATTCTTCCAGGGCTTCGAGTGCTTCTAGCCCTTCGAGGTTTTTCAATTCTTCAAGGTTCTCTGCTTCAATTTGCCAGTTGTCGCCTTGAATCACGCCTTTTTCTTTCAAGCGCTCTACCACGCGTTTGGCAATAACCCCTGGAACGCTCTCGTCTAAGTCAACGGTAATGTTGACCTTTTTGCCGTCGGCTTCTTGGACATTGATGCGAACGCTATTCTCATCTCCTGAAATTTTGACATGATCCTCACCGATCATTTGCGCGGCATCGGCGGGACGTTCTACAGGCGGTGGTGGCGTCTCGTTTTGTGCGAGGGCCCAACCGCTCACCATTAAGGTGCCTATCAAGGTGGCGCTAAGTAAGTGTTTCATAATGTTCTCCATTAAACGCTGTCTTACTGTTGCTTATATGACGCGCGTTACGTTGCATATAGATGCAGTGGGTATTCAAAAAAATGCTAAAAAAATCTTTGTCACCCCATATCTTGTTTATAAAGGGGTTACTGGCTTGTTTTTTCACTTTCAATGTCAATATTGATGGAGATGTTGCCGCTGCCATTCATGTCTTTTAAGGCTTGTAACTCCTGCAGGATTTCCAGGCCCTTGAGCAGTTTCAAACTTTGAAGCAGGTCAAGATCTTGCAGGCCGTCTAAATCGGCTTTGCTGTGGATCGCAACATTAAAATTCTCACCGTCACTGGTCTCGGTGACGACGCCTTTCTCTTTTAGTCGTTCCAACACCGCGCGGGCAACTTCGCCTGAGGTGCTCTCATCCATATCTAACTCGATCTTCATGGTTTTACCATTCGCTTCGGTCAGCTGAATATTCAGACGGTTCTCATTGCCCGAAATATTGATCTGATCACCTTCTTGATAGTTATAGGCTGCGGCCGGCAGGCTACTGATCAAGAGCGCGCTTAGAAGACTGGCGTTTAAAAACTGGTGCATGGTTTTCTCCAAACATTAATGGGCAGTGCTCTCTAAGACGCACTCACGTCTTGATTAGATGCAGCATGACGACATATTTCTTCGAGCAGCGCCGCCCATGTTCCGGTAGGCTGCCATATGGCGTGAAGATCTTCTCGGGCAGTGGCCTCGTTGTCACCTTGGCGCACACGGTAGGCAAACATGAAGGCTGATACCCGCCAATTAAGTGCGCAATGGATGAGTGTGGGGCGCTCGGCCCGATCTAAGGCCAGCTTAAAACGTTCAAAATGCGCCATAGTCGGCGCATCAAAGGGAATCGGGATAGGACAGTAGTCGATCGCTTGGCGAGCGAGCAGGTCGGCTTCCTCTGGTTCTGCATAATCGGAGTCCGGCATGGCAAGATTAATGACGCTTCGAATACCGGCGGCCGATAGCTGCGACAGCTGAGTCGCATTTGGTTGGCCAGCGGTATGTAGGCTGGAATTAATCCGGTGATAGTGGCGTATTGAGCTAATATCAAAGGGTGTCATAATTTTTCCAAGATGTTGTGCATAGTAAAGTTGACGCCACATAAAGGTGCAAGTTGAATCAGGGGACGGCAGGGTGACAAAACGAGGATTGGTATTGTCTGGTGGTGGTGCGCGTGGCGCCTACCAAGTCGGTGTATTGAAAGCCATCTCCGAAATGCATGAAAAACACGCTCAAAATCCCTTTTCAGTCATTACCGGCACATCGGCGGGAGCGATTAATGCGGTGGCGTTAGCCGCCTCCGCCAATAATTTTCGTTTGGCGGTTCGCAAAGTCGAGCGTCTGTGGAATAACTTGCACGTCCATAATATTTATAAGTCGGGCGCCAAAGATGTGCTGTACGGTTTGGCGCGAATAGGTTTTTCGTTGTTTAACAGTGGGGTGGGTCGAAGTCGGCCTTTGTCGTTGTTGGATAACAGCCCGCTGCGAGAATTGTTGCAACACTCCATTCAATTTCGAAATATCCAGCGTCGCATTGACGCGGGCTACCTCGAGGCGGTTGGTGTCAGTGCCACAGGGTATTCCAGTGGTGAGTCGGTGACGTTTTTTCAAGGCAAAGAGACGATTGAGGGCTGGCGACGTCATCGCCGTTTGGGTAAGCAAACCGTGCTCGGTGTAGAGCATCTCATGGCCAGTTCGGCCATCCCTCTTATCTTTCCCCCCGAACGGGTCAGTCGCGAATACTTTGGTGATGGCGCAATGCGTCAACTTGCCCCTGTCAGTCCTGCTTTACGGCTGGGCGCCGACCGAATCCTCGTGATTGGTGTGTCGGGTAATGCGCGAAAAACATTGCCTCGTGAGACGACCGTCCATTCGCCGTCGATGGCCAATATGGTGGGGCATTTGTTCAACAGTGCCTTCATCGACAGTTTAGAGCACGACCTGGATATCATGCGCCGAATGAATGATTTGATTGGTATGGTCCACAATGATGCGCCTTACACGTCCTTGGGAGAGTTGCGATTGGTCAATTTGCTGGCCATTTATCCCAGCGTCGAATTCGATGCCTTGGCTGAGCGACATATCAAAGATTTACCCCCCACCATGCGGCGCATGATGGGACGTGTGGGAGCAACAGAGCGCGGGGGAAGTTTTGCTTCCTATTTGCTATTTGAGCCCAATTTCATCCAAGAGCTCATTGATTATGGATATCGCGATGCTATGGCACAGCGTGAAGCCATTCATGATTTCTTTTTAGAAGATGAAATTTGACGTTAAAAGCCGCTAATTTTTATAAAGTTGCGCTAGTTTTGTAACTTTTCTTTTATAATCATTTTCTATTTTACCGTGGAAATGCTATGAAATTTTCGATGAAGCGTGTCATTCGCCCGCTGTTGATCTTGATGGCAGGTGTCGCCATTGCTGTGGTGATGGTGTCTAATCGGCAGATCCCACCCTCCGAACCAGGTCCCAATCGACTGCCTTACGTTGATCTGCAAACCATCGCGTTAGGTGATCAAGAGATTGTTGTGCGCGCCCATGGCACGTTAGTTTCGTCACAAATATTGCGCCTAGCGAGTGAAGTGGCCGGCCCTGTGGTATGGGTATCGCCCTCCTTTAATGAGGGTGCCTATGTTGAAGCGGGAGACGTGCTGTTTAAAATTGAATCGATTCCCTATGAGCTGGCGTTGGCTCAAGCAAAAGCCTCCCTTGCCACCGCCAAAGTGGCGTTGGCGGATGCGGAAGCCTTACAGCGCAAGGCACGCGTGGTAGAAGCGAAGGCCAATATTGAAGTTGCAGAGCAGCTCGTGCGCAAAGCCACACTAGATCTGAGTAAAACCACGGTAAAAGCCCCGTTTAATGCCATTTTGGATACCGCGCCCGTCGAGCTAGGTGAATACCTCAGTCCAGGTAAGTTGGTAGCAACGTTGCTTGGCACCGACATGGGTGAGATCCACTTGCCGTTGTTGCAGTCTGACGCGGTCTATCTCAGCCAGCATGACAAAGTTAAGGTCAGCATTAAGCGAGAGATTGCCGGCGAGATCAGAACATGGCCTGGGCGTTTTGCGCGGCTTGAAGGTCGGCTCAACGAACAAACGCGGGTGTTGAATGCGGTCGTTGAAGTCCCCGAGCCTTATGGGGCGTTAGAAGGTAACATTCCGTTAGTGCTCGGCGCCTTTGTCGAAGTAGAAATGCAAGCCGAAACGGTTCGTTTGGCGGCAGCGATTCCGCAGCTGGCCATTCACGCGGGTTCAACCGTGTATGTTTTTGACGACGGTATGATTCGTAAGCGAACGGTTGAGCAAGTGCATGCCGATGGTCGAGGCAGTGTGGTGATACGCGGTCTAGAGGACGGCGATCAAGTGGTGATTAATCGCCTTGAGACCATGTACGAAAGCATGCCTGTGGCGGTCAAACATGAGTAACAGTATTGAGAATAGCGGTCCAATAGGGTGGATGGCCAGCAACCCCATCGCCGCCAATTTATTGTTTGTGTTAGCCATATTGATGGGATTTATCGCCATCAAAGAACTCCCCAAGGAAGTGTTCCCCAGTTTTCCCCCAGAGCAGGTAACTGTCACGGTGCCCTATCCAGGCAGTTCGCCGGAAGAGGTCGAGCGCGGCATTCTCATTAAGGTCGAAGAAGCCATTCGCGACGTTATCGGTATCAAAGAAATCCGTAGTGTCGCGCGTGAGAGCGTCGGTGTGGTTACCGTGCAGATGCTTCCTGGGACGGATATGGGCAAGGCGGTTAACGAAATTAAAATGCGCGTCGACAGCATCGCGGCCTTCCCGCTCGACGCGGAAAAAGCGATCGTAGCGGAGACTATTTACCGCGGCGCGGGCATCTTTGTTACGGTTTCTGCCGATATTGATATCGCGTCGCTTAAGGAGCTCACGTACCAAATTCGCGAAGAACTGCTACAAATAGAAGACGTGACGGAAATTGCGATGCTTGGCGATCGTGAATATGAAATCTCGATTGAGGTGTCACAACAGAACCTGGAGCGCTACGGCTTGACCTTTGCGGAGGTAGCAGCGGCCATCCGCAAGCAGTCGCGCGACTTGCCCGGTGGCCAAATGCGTACCGAAAGCGGCACCATTAAACTTCGCTCCGAATCGCAGGCCTATACTGGGCCTGAGTTTGAAAAAATCCCGCTTATTGCTCGACCCGATGGCACATTTATATTTATAGGTGATGTCGCCACAGTGATTGATGCGTTTAATGAAAAACCTGTCCTGAGCATCATCGATGGTAAGCCCGCCATGACATTAATGGTGCAGCAAGTGGGCAATCAAGATGTATTGCAAATTGTTCGTCAAGTGCGTGAGTACGTCGACGACAAGCGTGGCCGATTAAGCGACGATATTACGCTGTCAACGTGGGTTGATCAGACGCGTATCTTACAAAGTCGTATCGATATGATGCTCGACAATGCTGTCCAGGGGGCAGCTTTGGTCGTCATCGTGTTGGCGCTATTCCTCGATTTGACGCTCGCCTTTTGGGTGATCCTTGGGGTGCCTTTCGCCATGCTGGCGACGCTGGGCTCTATTTATGTGTTGGGTATGCCAATATCGATCAATATCTTATCGGTGTTTGCGTTTATTCTCGTGCTCGGCATCTTGGTTGACGATGGTATTGTGACCGCTGAGAGCGCCTATGCCAAACTTCAAGAAGATCGTAACGGCCTCAAATCTGTGGTGAGTGGTGTACGTCGTGTGGCTGTGTCGACCACGTTTGGTGCCTTGACGACAATGATTGCGTTTATGCCCACATTGCTTATTAACGAGGGGTTTGGTCGAGCCTTAACCCAATTGGGCCCGGTGGTCATTTTCTGTATTTTATTTTCTCTGATCGAAACCAAGTTGATTTTGCCGTCGCACTTGCGCCACGTGAACTTGGATAAAAAAGAGCGTGGTTGGTTAAAACCCTTTTATCGGTTGCAGAATATCTGTGCCAACGGGCTGACGAGTTTTGCGCAAGGCCCCTACAAGCGTGTGCTGAGTCGTGCGGTGAGTCATCGCTACACAACCTTGGCGATTTTCCTGTCGGGTTTCATCATTGTTGCGGCCTTCATCCCGTCGGGGTGGGTGCGCTTTGTCTTTTTCCCTGCGGTGCCCTCTGACTTTATTAGTGCAAATTTGGAAATGCCCGAGGGCACCTCATGGCGTGAAACGTATCGCCTGGCTGAGCGCATTGAGAAGGCGGCACTGGCCATGGATGAAAAACACCAGCAGCAAGATCTGTTGGCGCGCAGTGCCATTAAAAACCTCTTCATGATCTCAAGTTCAGATACGTCGGCGCAGGTGTTTCTCGAGTTAACCCCGAGCGAAGAACGAGACATCGATGCGGTTCAGTTATCGAATTGGTTGCGTGAGGCACTGGGTCCTTTGGAGGGTGCGCGTTCCTTTATTATCAATGATAAGGCAGGCCCGCCTGGTCTGGCACCGCTCGAAGTTGAACTGAGTGGTAAAAGTCTCGATAAGCTTCGCGCCGCGGCTGAGCAGGTAAAGATTGGTTTGCAATCCATTGATGGTGTTTTCGATGTGCGCGACAGTTTTAACGCAGGGGGGACCGAGTTCAATATTCAAGTGACCCCAGAAGGCCAGTCACTGGGCTTAGGTAATGTGGATTTAGCCAGCCAAGTGCGCCAAGCTTTCTACGGTATGGAAGTCCAGCGCGTGCAGCGCGGTCGCGACGAGATTCGTGTGTTTGTCCGTTTAGACCGTAACGACCGCAGCATGTTGGGTGCTATTAATGATTTATGGATTCGCCTACCTAATGGCACCAGTGTACCCTTTCCTGTAGTGGGTCGCATAGAAGAGTACAGCGGCCTCAGTGTGATTAATCGCATCGATATGCGTCGAGTGGTGACAGTCAGCGCTAACTTTGACAAATCTAAGGTAGAGCCGGGTGAGGTGATCAACGTGCTGCGCAGCAAAACGATCGCCGAGGTCAATAATAATTATCCCGACGTTAGGGTCGACTTTGGCGGAGAGGCTGAACAGCAATCCAATACCTCGGATACCTTGGGCTTGGCGACATTGTTTGTGTTAATACTGATTTATTCTGCCTTGGCCATTCCACTCAAATCATACACCCAACCACTGTTGATCATGAGTGTCATTCCTTTTGGGGTCGTTGGCGCATTTGCTGGGCACTGGTTAATGGGTTTGGATCTCAGTATTTTGTCGATCATCGGCATCATTGGTTTGATTGGCGTGGTGGTGAACGATTCACTGGTGATGGTGGACTTTGTGAACCACTACAAGGCGGCTGGGCACGCGTGGCGTGAAGCGGTCTTGAAGGCGGGGCCTACGCGTTTTCGAGCGGTATTTTTGACGTCCTTGACGACCTTCGTAGGTTTGGCGCCGATTCAGTTAGAAAAATCGCTACAGGCACAGTTTGTTAAGCCTATGGCGACCTCGCTTGCCTTCGGTATCTTGTTCTCCACGGTAGTGACCTTGATTTTAATTCCCGTACTGTACTTTGTGGGGAAAGATATTCAGCATTGGCTAAAACGCTTATTTGGCATGCAGTCCAATCATTTCAAAGAACTCGACCGCGACACCCACTAGGGCCTCATGTGGTGGATGGTGCCGTTAGAGGCTATCGCCACCACATCGCCGTTGCGATTGAATCCAACGTCTACAACGGCCGCGCCGGTAGGTTTCCACGCTGACTTTTTGGGGATTTCCCAGCGAGTCATCTCTTGCATGGTGGGCAATTGCCACAGCTGTACCATTCGGTCTGAACTGCCGGTGATCAGTTGGTTGTTGTCTTGACTGAAGTGCGCCGCTGAAAAGGTACGCCCGCGACGAAGTGCGTCACCCAAGATGGGCACCTCGCCTACTTCGCTGCCATCTGCCGTGCGCCATACCATGGCTTTGTCGTATTTGCTCACACTGAGGGCAAGGCTGCCATCTGCGCTCAGTTTAACGAGACGCACATCGTCGCTGTGTTCGAAGCGGCTGACCTCCCTGCCATCCGCGACTGACCAGTACACGGCGCGTTGATCTTCAGATCCACTCAGCAACCAGCGGCCGTCGTCGCTAAGGTCGACACTGAGGACACGATTGTCGTGCAGAAATTCGCGTAGAACTCGACCCCGACTGGCATTAAATATCACCGCGTTGTGGTTATCTAAGGCGAGGGCGGCCAGTACACCGATGTCGGTAGCATTGCTGATCGCCAGGGAGTGAATTTCGGCGGGTGCTCGCCAGTAAGTGAGGTCTTGCCCCGTCGACGTGTCCCAGAGCACCATGGTTTGACGGTCGGACGTCATGACATAGCGGCCATCGGGTGAGAAGGCGGCTGTCGTGATATTGCTGTCTTCGCTGTCGCCATGATCCCAATCGAACAGTCGCTCGCCGGGTTGCAATTGCCAATACGACCCACCGTGGGTAAAGGCACCGATGACCGCGTGACTTGCCTGTGAAGAGAGTGCGCCACCATAAAGACCATCAACGGCAACATCAAGCGACGAATCAGGGGATTTAGCGCGACAGGCAGAGAGTGCTAGCGCGCCAAATAAGATAACAGTAGATAGACCAAACGCACGTTTGAGCATAGGGCTCCGTGTTAGTTTAAGGCTACCTCATGCGACAGGTGGAGAATATCGATTAAACGATCTTCCAGCGCAAAGCGCGTGGCGAGTACATCGCGCATCGTAGCCAATTCAAGTTCCAGCGCGAGCTTATCTTGCGCCTCTTCAAAGTGATCATTGAACTGCAATGCCACTTCTGTGGTTGAGCTAATTTGTGGGAACAATTGCAGTGCTTCACTGATGTGGGTGTCGTCGTCGAAACTTTTCGCTTCTGCGACGAGCTTTTGAAACACCTCAAAATGCCCCGCTGAGACATAGTCGACCAAGATATCGCAAAATTTAGCGAGGGGACGTGTATCTATGTCATCTTCGGGTCGCTCGCTCGCAGTTTGAAACGCCTGGATGAGATCGGTGCGCTCTTTCAACCAACGGTCTAAGAGTTCTTCTACTTCTTTGAATAAAGCTGGGGCATTAGTTTGCATAATGATCTCACTTTTCGTTAATGTCTCGACAATATCCTGTCTTGATAGTCGGCGCAATAAAAAGGTGTGTACAAGGATGGCGAGAATGGCCTATGTGAGGTTTGAGGGACTGTGCTAGCTTAGTGCAAATATGTCCATTCTGGAGGCGCACATGACCAACAATAATGCCTGTTGCGGTAGTCGCCGTGCTAAGTATCGCTGGTTTTCGGTAGCGGTAGCACTGGTGGTGATTTTTATGGCCGCAGCGTTTAGTAATAACAGTCGAGCGGAGCTTGGCCCTGGCGCTAGGCCGATTGGCTTTGATTGGTCTCGAAGCCCTGTCTATGGTGTCAATGGAATGGCCGCCACAGCGCAGCCACTGGCGTCTCAGGTGGCGCTAGATGTGCTAAAAGCGGGAGGTTCTGCCGTGGATGCTGCCATCGCCGCGAATGCGGCGCTCGGCTTAATGGAGCCCACCGGGAACGGTATCGGTGGCGATCTATTTGCCATTATATGGGACGGCCAGTCTCTGACCGGATACAACGGGTCTGGGCGCGCACCTCTTGGCCAAGATTTAGCCCAATTACAGGCGCGAATTGAGGCCATGAAAGTGGCGGGCTCGTTGGCGGCTGATTTTGAAGGGATACCATCCCACGGGAGTCTATCGGTGACCGTTCCCGGTACCATCGATGGCTGGTTTGCCATGCATGAGCGCTATGGTGAACTGCCGATGGCCGAGGTACTGGCACCTGCGATTAAGTATGCTGAAGAAGGATTCCCTGTCAGCCCGGTTATTGCTTACTACTTTGGCAACGGCTTGCGCCGGTTTGAGCAAGTATCGCCAATGATAGAGGAGCTCGACAATGCCAAAGCGACCTACTTTGCCAACGGTCGAGCCCCCGAAGTGGGTGAGATTTTTCGCAATCCTGATCTAGGAAAAACGCTACGCGCCATTGCCGAAGGTGGCCGCGATGTATTTTATAAAGGTGAGCTCGCAAAGCGCATGGATGCTTACTTTGAACGGATCAATGCGCCTCTGCGCTACCG
>DATHYR010000102.1:0-1824 GCA_035458985.1 Pseudomonadales bacterium | reverse complement strand
AGCCTGCGGATGCCAAAGGCCTGAAGTTCCGTATTCAACCCTCAGACGTGATCGAAGCCCAGTTCAAAGCGGTTGGCGCAAACCCCCAGAAGCTCGCTTTCTCAGAGGTTTATCAAGCCCTGCAATCAGGCGTGGTTGATGGTCAAGAAAACACCTGGTCAAACATCTACTCAAAGAAGTTCCACGAAGTTCAAGCCGCTATCATGGAATCTGAGCACGGCGTTATCGATTACATGGTGATTACCAACAGCGGCTGGTGGAATGGTCTGCCAAAAGACGTTCAGGCCGGTTTGAAGAAGGCCATGGACGAGTCCATCAAGCATGGCAACGACATTGCGATTAACGGGTCTGATGAAGAGAAGGCCAAAGTCATCTCTGCTAACAAAGCCAAAGTGTTGAAGTTTAGCAAGGAAGACTTGGCTGCATGGCGCGCCGCCATGTTGCCCGTGTGGAAGCGGTTTGAAGGCGAGATCGGCGCTGACCTGATTAAAGCAGCTCAAGCTGCCAACCAGTAAGCACGCCGTCGTCTCTGACGACCATGCAAAAAACAACCCCGGCTTTGTCCGGGGTTTTTTTGGAGTTTTGAAATGAAAATCTTGGACTATTTTGAAGAGTGGGTGATGTCACTCATGTTGTTAGGCATGACGGCTTTGTCCTTCATGCAAGTGGTGCGTCGATACGTCTTTAATACTGGATTTTCATGGACGCTTGAGTTAACCATGGTGCTATTTGCATTCATGATTTTCTTGGGCATTTCGTATGGCGTTCGGGTAGGCGCACATATTGGGGTCGATGCCTTGGTGAATTTGTTATCACCAGCTAAGCGTCGTTACGTGTCGATCGTGGCGGTAGTACTGAGCTTGGTATACGTCGGATTTATTTTGGTGGGCTCATGGACTTACGTGAGCAAGATGATGATGGTTGGCATCGAGTTCGATGACCTGCCCATTGAGCGTTGGAAAGTACTCATCGTGATGCCGATTGGATACCTCATGATTGCGTTTCGATTTGGACAAGTTCTGTGGGCTCTGCTGTCAGGCAAGGCGCAGAGTTTGCGTTTGGCGGACGAAGCCGCTGACGCTTTGAAAATGAAATCAGAAGGAGCAGCTCAATGAATACCGCTGTTCTGTTTATCACGTTGTTCGCGTGTATGGCCATCGGTATGCCGGTGGCAATTAGTTTGGGCCTGTCGAGTTTGCTAACTATTTTCTTGTTCTCGCAAGATTCGTTGGCCTCCATGTCCATCAAGTTGTTTGAGACCAGTGAGCACTACACGCTCATGGCCATCCCGTTCTTTGTGTTGGCGGGTAACCTCATGTCGACGGGCGGCGTTGCCAAGCGGATGGTGCGATTTGCCATTGCGGCAGTCGGCCACTTGCGCGGTGGCTTGGCTATCGCGTCAGTGTTGGCGTGTATGTTGTTTGCGGCGGTGTCAGGCTCCAGCCCGGCGACGGTGGTGGCGATTGGCTCGATCGTTATCACCGGCATGCTGAAGAACGGCTACACCAAAGAGTTTGCAGCTGGCGTGATTTGCAATGCGGGTACTTTGGGGATCTTGATTCCACCATCCATCGTGATGGTGGTGTATGCCGCCGTTACGGAAGTGTCGGTGGGTCGTATGTTCATGGCCGGCGTGGTGCCCGGTATTTTGCTTGGTTTGATGTTGATGGCGGCAGTCTGGTGGCGCGCCGGTAAGTTGCAACTGACACCGCCACCCAAAGCCAGCGTGCGTGAGGTTTTTACTGCCTTAGTCGACTCCTTCTGGGGACTGGCTCTGTTGGTGATCATCATGGGCGGTATCTACGGCGGCATCTTCACCCCGAC